>JAIRJR010000184.1 GCA_031260575.1 Tannerella sp. | reverse complement strand
TGCAAAAATAATTGAAATAATAACAATCTAATCGTTAAATACGAATTATTTTCAAAAAAGTATTTGGAAATTCATGCTTTTCCTGTAACTTTGTCATTTCAAACGGAAATCAATAGGTTCATAAAAAATCAAAATAATAAAGTAAAATCGTATTAAACAAACAGTAAACGTATGAAAAAGTTAGTTTTATTTCTTTTTATCGCCGTAATGGGCGGGGCATTACTATCAAGCTGCCAAAATCAATCTTCACAGGAAAAACTGGTTGATACCATTTCGGCCGAACCACAACGTCCTGCCGGTCAGACTGATGTTGTCGGTTTACGTTGCGATCCGCTCCCTATTGTCCGCGCAGCATTTATTGGTATCGGAATGCGTGGCAATGGGTCACTTTCGCGATTCATCGCTTTGGAAGGTGTCGAGGTAAAAGCCATTTGTGACATAGAGCAGCAGAATATTGATAGAGCGCAAGCCATGCTTAAAGCAGCAGGCAGACCCGAAGCCGTAGCTTATACCGGTGTAGACGATTGGAAAAAAGTCTGCGAACGTGATGACATTGATATGGTATATATCACCACACATTGGGATCTTCATGCGCCAATATCCATCTACGCAATGGAAAAAGGCAAGCATGCGGTTTGTGAAATTCCACTTGCAATCACCATGCAGGAATGCTGGGACATCATCAATACAGCCGAACGTACACGCCGTCATTGTATCATGATGGAAAACACATGTTACGATTTCTTTGAAATGGCTACGCTGAATATGGCGCAAAAAGGATTGTTCGGCGAGATTGTACATGTGGAGGGCGCATATATCCATGATTTGCTTGATGATTATATGTTCAAAGCGCGTACTTTCAGTGAAAGGAACGGAAGAACAGGCGTATCCGGATACTGGAACTTTTGGCGTTTAGCCCAAAACACCAAACGGAATGCTGCACTTTATCCCATGCACGGACTTGGGCCTGTGGCTCAGGTTTTAAATATAAACCGCGGTGATAAAATGGACTTGTTGGTCGCATTGGGTAGTGAGCAATTCAATATGACCGCCCGTGCGAAAAAACTTTTTGGCGAAAATTCCGATCAAGCCAAAGGTGAATATAAAAAAGGTGATATGACGAACGTGTTAATCAAAACCGCAAAAGGCAAATCCATTCTAATTCAGCACGATGTAGCCAGTCCGCGACCCTATAGCCGTCTGCATACGATTAGCGGCACCAAAGGTTTTGCACAAAAGTACCCCATTCAACAATTGGCATTAGAATCAAACCCGCACAGCGCTCTCAACAGAGAAGAAATGCAGGCTTTATTGTCGGAATATGAACATCCCATCACAAAAGAAATCGGCGAATTGGCTCGAAGCATCGGCGGACATGGAGGTATGGACTTTATCATGGTCTACCGTTTAGTTTATTGTCTGCAAAACGGTTTGCCTTTAGACATGAATGTGTACGATGGTGTCTCCTGGTCGTCTGTCATTCCCCTTTCCGAATTTTCCATGGAAAACGGGAGTATCCCGGTAAAAATTCCTGATTTTACGCGTGGCGGATGGCAGAAAGAACAGGGTCTTAAATTCGCAAATAAATAACAATCAGCAGGGACATTGAAATACAGTTTGACAAAAAAACCTGACAATATAGGTGAATAAAGCCTTAACCGTTCGTACAAAAGTGGCGGGAGTAAATGGAATCAAAAGGGTTCAGCTCAGATACAGACCTGTAAATCAATATCTTGAATACTCAACCCTTCGGATGTCTTCTACCTCGGAAAAGGACATATACGAAGCTACCATACCCGTACAGGACATCAATCCCCGCTTCGATTTAATGTATTTTGTTGAAGCAATGGATAATAACGGAAACGGAAAGATATATCCGGATATGAATTTTCAAACCCCATACGTTGTTGTTAAACTTATCAGATAATCAAAAATAATAAAAAATGAAAAAAATTGTAATCGCTTCAGATTCTTTTAAGGGTTGTTTATCGTCATTGGAAATTACCCATGCTGCAGAAGCCGGCATACGAAAAGTACTTCCCGCTTGCGAAGTCGTAGGGATACCGGTAGCAGATGGTGGAGAAGGCACCACCGAAGCATTAGTCGATGCAATGAACGGCCGTTTTGTCTCGTGTGAGGTACACGATCCTTTGATGAATGTCATTCAAGTGGAATACGGTATTCTCGGTGACGGACATACCGCTGTGTTCGAAATGGCTTCAGCCAGTGGACTGACTTTGGTGCCGCCTGACAAACGCAATCCCATGCTCACAACCACTTATGGCACAGGTGAAATAATCCGGGACGCCCTACAACGCGGTTGCCGCCGCTTTCTGATCGGAATCGGGGGAAGTGCAACCAATGATGCCGGTACGGGCATGCTGCAAGCGCTCGGATATCGCTTTTTCGATCAGACAGGAAACGAATTAGGTCAAGGCGGACAGATTTTAGAACAGATTGATTCGATAGATTCCTCCAACGCACATCCTGCTTTAAAAGAATCCATATTCACGATTGCCTGCGACGTCAACAACCCTTTTTCAGGCGAAAATGGCGCTGCATACATCTATGGTCCCCAAAAAGGAGCGGACGCCGACATGGTCAGACAATTGGACAAAGGCTTAAAACATTTTGCCACAGTCATTCGGACTTTTTCGGGTAAAGATATTGACCCCATATCCGGAGCAGGCGCTGCCGGAGGATTAGGGGGCGGATTTCTCGCTTTTCTGTCGGGAACCCTTAAACGCGGAATTCTAATGGTATTAGAAGCTTTGGACTTCGACAACCGTATCCAATATGCCGACCTTATCATTACCGGCGAAGGCAAATTAGACCGTCAAACGGGAATGGGTAAAACACCTGCCGGTGTTCTGGAAGCCGGAAGACGTCAACAAATACCGGTGGTCGCGATTGGAGGAGCGCTCGAAAACAGCGATGCTTTGATCAAACAGGGATTTCTTGCCGCCCTATCCATCCAGCCGGGCCCGGTTTCATTGGATCAGGCTATGGATAAAGCATTTGCCGCCACTCATGTAGAACGGGTCGTGGAACAGATATTAAGGTTAATGAATCGTGAGGGTAATTCATAATCCCGTATGGGCATTATACCACCTCAATCCCCTGTTCGGCAAGCAACTTTAAACTGAGATCCCTGAGTTTGAATTTCTGAATTTTTCCGCTTCCTGTCATGGGGAAGGTATCGACAAAAAACACATATTTCGGGATTTTATGCCGTGCGATTTTTCCACGGCAGAAATCCTTAATCTCTTCATTCGATAAAATATAACCATCGCGACAAATGATAAAGGCGCCGACTTCTTCTCCGTACTTGGGAGAAGGAACGGCAACGACTTGCACATCTTTTATCCCCTCAAGATGATACAGATACTCTTCAATTTCGCGGGGATAAATGTTCTCTCCTCCACGGATGATCAGATCTTTAATACGTCCTGTAATCCGGTAATATCCGTTTTCATCCTTAACGCCCAGGTCGCCTGAATGCAGCCAACCGTTTGCATCGAGCACTTCGGCAGTAGCTTCGGGTTTCTTGTAGTAACCCTTCATCACCAAGTAGCCGCGGCAGCATATTTCGCCTTGCACACCTGTTGGACATTCCTTGCCTGTTTCAGGATCGAGGATGACCACTTCGGTACACGGATATTCTTTACCGACTGTCGTACAGCGATCTTCGAACGAATCCGTTAAGACGGAATGGGTCATACCCGGTGAAGTCTCTGTCAGACCATAAACACTTGTGATGTGGGTGACATGCATTTTTTCAGTCACATTGCGCATCAATTCGATGGGACATAACGCACCTGCCATGATTCCGGTACGCAAAGATGTCAGGTCGAACATGTTAAACATGGGATGATTCATTTCGGCAATAAACATGGTCGGGACGCCATATAACGCCGTACATCGTTCTTTATGCACAGAAGCAAGCACGACCAAGGGGTCGAATTTTTCAACCATCACTTGTGTACAACCATGTGTAAGTACGGCCATCGAAGCCAAGGTAATTCCAAAACAATGGAACAGGGGGACGCAGCAACACAATTTATCATCGGCTGTAAATCCCATACCTTCACCGGTGAAAAATCCGTTGTTGGCAATATTGTGATGGGTGAGCATGACGCCTTTGGGAAATCCGGTGGTTCCCGATGTATATTGCATATTGACAACATCGAAACAATCTATTTGACTTTTTGCCTCTGTTAGTTTTTGGTCCTGGATATTTTTGCCCAGCAACAAAATTTCGGGCGTATTATACATCCCCCGGTATTTTTCCTGGCCGATATATACCACATTTCTAATTTCGGGAAACCGTTTGCTTTTCATATAGCCTCGCTGTGACTCTTTTAGTTCGGGAAGCATTTCATAGACCATATCTACATAGTTGCCGTCAAAAACGCCTTCGGTGATACAAAGCGTGTGTATATCAGCATCTTTAACCACATATTCCAGTTCGCTTTGTTTGTAGCTTGTATTGATGGTTGCCATGATTGCGCCGATTTTAGCGCCGGCATACATAAAAGTGAGCCAATCAGGAACGTTGGTAGCCCAGATTCCAACGATCGCGCCTTTTTGTACGCCGATCGCCATCAGTCCTTTCGCCATATCATCGACCCGACGGTTATATTGCTCCCAGGTAAAACGCAGGTCACGGTCGGAGTAGACGAGATATTCTTTATCCGGCCTTGTTTCAGCCCAGTATTCGAGCCATTGACCGAGTGTTTTATTTTGTAATTCCATCATATTTTAAATTCTTCAAATCTTTCATCTTTTTGGCTTTATTAACCATTTATCACGAACCGTTGACTGATAATTAATACGGCGTATAAATGACTCCCAGAATTTGAGCGGGGTATTCGTTTCCGGCGTGCACATGATGCGCAACAATGGAGTCGTAGTAGATACAATCGCCTTCTTCAAGGATGTAAATGGCTTGTCCGTAGTTAATTTCAACCATTCCGTCAAGGACATAGATAAATTCTTCGCCTTCGTGCGATGATGAGACAAAGTCTGCATGCTGAACCGGCATGACATCGATCAGGAATGGTTCCATGTGTCGGCCTGATTTGTCTTGAGAGAGGGCATGATAGGCCATATTTTTATGTATGGTCTTGGCATTATTGGAAAAACTGATTCCTTGTTCGTTTCTAAGGTCGCTTTTCCGGCAAATCACAGGTCCTAATTCCTGTTGGTCGTCTAAGAAAGTACCCAGACGCACGCCCAATACACGCGCGATTTTAATCAGCGGCGCTAATGAAGGTAATTCATCATTACTCTCTATACGTGTTATTTGCGAAATACTCAGATCAGACCGTTCAGCAATATCTTCAACCGAAAGATTCTTCGATTCCCTGATTCTCTTGATTTTATCACCGATGATTTTATTTGTTCCCATATTGTTATTTGATTGTTTCAAGGGCGCAAAAATATGGATTTAAAAGGAATAATCAAAATATAAAAGGATTTGTAAAATAGTTTTTCGTATTTTTGCTGCCGGCAAAACAGATGAGATATGGAAACAACGAATCAAAACAAGTATGCGACTGAGATTGACAGGCTGCGGAAAGAGAAGAACGCAGTTATTCTGGCACACTATTACCAGACAGGCGATATCCAGGATATTGCTGATTATGTTGGCGATAGCCTGGCATTGGCACAATGGGCGGCAAAAACTGCAGCTGATATGATTGTGTTGTGTGGCGTTCATTTTATGGGCGAAACAGCTAAAATCCTGTCTCCCGAAAAGAAAGTATTGGTGCCTGATATGGCTGCAGGCTGTTCATTGGCAGACAGCTGCCCGGCAGATACATTTGCAGAATTTATCAGTCAATATCCTGATCATAAGGTGATTTCTTATGTCAATACAACGGCGGCAGTCAAAGCATTGACCGATATTGTCGTGACTTCCACGAACGCGAAAAAGATCGTGGAGAGTTTTCCGAAAGATGCGAAACTTATTTTTGGCCCGGATCAAAATCTGGGAAATTACCTGAACCGTATTACAGGCCGGCAAATGGTGTTATGGCCCGGAGCTTGTCATGTGCATGAGCAATTTTCATTGGAAAAGATTTTAGCACTGAAAAAGGAATATCCGGACGCCGACGTGATCGTGCATCCCGAATGTAAACAGCCCATCCTTATCATTGCCGATTTTATCGGTTCCACAGCGGCTTTGATACAGCATACCATACAATCATCTAAAACCCGATTTATTGTGGTTACCGAAAGTGGCGTTATCCATGAAATGAAGAAACGCAACCCTCAAAAAGTATTTATCCCGGCACCGCCCAATGACAGTACCTGCGCTTGTAACGAATGCAGTTTTATGCGTCTGAATACGATGGAAAAACTCTACTTGTGCCTACGTGATGAGCAGCCGGAGATTCACATAGAAAAGGAAGTTGGCGAAAAAGCGGTGAGGCCAATCTTACGGATGCTGGATCTTTCATAAAATGTAGAATTTATTAACTTTGCGGTCACAATTAATATCAATCACTATGAATAATCGTTTATTACTATTTGTTATCATTTCACTGTCATCATTGTGTGTCGTTTCAGCCCAAGAAGCGCGGCTGATGCGCTTTCCAACTACGAACGGTCGCGAAATCGTTTTTACTTACGCGGGCGATTTGTATAAAGTCCCCATAGCAGGCGGAGAAGCCAAACGGCTGACTTCGCATGTGGGTTATGAGATGTTTGCCCGCTTTTCGCCCGATGGACAAACCATCGCTTTTACAGGGCAATACGATGGGAACACGGAAGTATATACCGTTCCGGCAACCGGAGGCGAACCTTTGCGAATAACCTATACCTCTACCAATTCGCGCGATGATTTGGGCGACAGGATGGGGCCTAACAACATGGTAATGGGTTGGACCGTTGATGGACAACAGATTATCTACCGCAACCGTATCAGCGGCAGTTTTGACGGGAAGCTTCGTACCGTATCGAAAGAAGGCGGGCTTTCCAAACAGATTCCGTTGCCGGAAGGAGGTTTTTGCAGCTATTCGCCAGACGGTAAACAACTGGCGTATAACCGTGTGATGCGGGAATTCCGTACATGGAAATACTATCAGGGAGGAATGGCCGACGATATCTGGATTTATGATCCCGCCAAAAACAGTGTCGATAACATCACGAAGAATGATGCCCAGGATATATTTCCGATGTGGGTGGGAGATGAAATCTATTTCCTGTCGGACCGCGACCGCACCATGAATGTTTTTGTGTATAATACAAGGACGAAAGCGATTTCGAAAGTGACGAACTTCTCGGAATACGATGTCAAATTCCCAAGCACCAACGGAAAACAAATTGTATTTGAAAACGGAGGATATATCTATCTGTTGGATCCGTCAAACAAAAAAGCAGAGAAAGTGACGATCACACTAACAGCCGACCATGTCTATGCACGAAGTGAAATCAAAGACGGACAGGAATATATCACCGACGCCAGCATTTCACCCAATGGCGAACGTGTGACCGTTTCGGCACGTGGCGAAGTGTTTACTTTAGCAGCCGAACAGGGGGTAACGAAAAACATCTCCCGTACGCCCGGCGTACATGAACGCTCAGCAAAATGGTCGCCCGATGGCAAATATGTGGCATACATATCAGACGCTACCGGAGAGACTGAAATATGGTTGCAAAAAACGGATGGCGGCGATCCGGAACAATTGACTCAAGGTAATGATACATATATACGCAACTTTGATTGGAGTCCGGACAGTAAGCAGATAATATATACCGACAGGAAAAATCGCCTTACGCTGGTCAATATGACGACACGGCAAAAAACAGTTGTTATGCAGAACCCTTTGGGTGAGCCGCGCGATGTATCATTTTCGCCCGATTGCAAATGGCTTACCTATTCCCGATCGGAAGCGAATGATTTTACCGTTATTTTCGTATATAATCTGGCGGAAAAGAAAGAATATCCGGTGACGGATCGTTGGTACAATTCTGCTTCTCCTGTTTTCAGTACGGATGGGAAATATCTCGTTTTCAGGTCGGCACGTGATTTCACGCCGGTCTATGGTTCGATGGAATGGAACCATATTTTCAGAAACGAGAATGAAATATACCTGGCATTGCTTGCAAAATCAACACCTTCGCCTTTCTTGCAGAAAGATACGGGCAATCCCGAATCAGGAGATGCAGGTAAAACGACAAATAAAACGGATTCCACCACAATAAAGATTGATACGGATGGATTGGCTGACCGCATTGTCAGACTACCGGTGGCTTCGGGTAGCTATAATAATTTCTATTCGGATGGAAAAAAGGTCTATTATTCGCGGGGAGGCTCAACATATGCGTATGATTTGAATGGGCAAAAAGAAGATACGGTTGCCGATGGCGCAACGATGTCGGTTGAGCCGGGCAGGAAGAAAGCGTTGTTTCGCAGGGGTAGGAATCAATGGTTTGTGACGGCAATTCCTTCGGGTCGAGCCGAAATGAAGGATGCGGTGGATTTGTCGAATATGAAGATTCAGACCGACTATCCAAAGGAATGGGAACAAATATTCAATGAAGCGTGGCGTCATTTCCGGGATGGTTTTTATGTGGAAAACATGCACGGGGTGGATTGGAAAGCCATGAAAGCCAAGTATGCCGTTTTATTGCCTTATGTGAAGAACCGGTTGGACTTGAATTATGTGATCGGCGAGATGATTTCCGAGTTGAATTGCGGTCATGCGTATATCAGCACCGGCGAGATGGAGCGTCCCAAACGAATCCAAACCGGTCTGTTAGGCGCTGAGATCTCACGCGACAACAGTGGCTTTTTCCGCATAGAAAAGATACTTCAAGGTGTATCGTGGAATCCGTCGCTGCGCTCACCGTTGACAGATCCCGGTATCAAGGCGGATGTGGGCGACTTTATTGTGTCTATCGACGGTGTTCCGACCCATAGCGTAAAAGACATGTATGCACTTTTAGTAGGAAAAGTTAATGTGCCTACGGAGTTGATGTTGAACGACAAACCACAGTTGAACGGTGCGCGGAAAATCGTCATCCGTCCTTTAGCCAATGAATATCCGTTATATCATAATCAGTGGGTACAGGAAAACATAACGAAGGTGGATAAAGCTTCAAACGGTAAAATCGGGTATATCTATATTCCTGATATGGGCGTAGAGGGTTTGACGGAATTTGCCCGTTATTTCTATCCGCAGTTGGATAAGGAAGGTTTGATTATCGACGACCGCGCTAACGGAGGGGGTAATGTCTCGCCGATGATTCTGGAACGCTTGGCGCGTGAGCCTTACCGGTTGACGATGTCGCGCGGCACAACCCGTATCAATACCGTACCCAATGGTACGCAAGTCGGACCGAAAGTATGTCTGATCAATCAATTTTCCGCTTCGGATGGCGACTTGTTTCCCTGGGGATTCCGGGCGCTCGGATTGGGCAAGTTGATCGGAACCCGTACATGGGGTGGTATCGTCGGGATCAGCGGTTCGTTGCCGTTTATTGACGGTACGGATCTGCGTGTCCCGTTCTTTACGAGTTTTGATCCCAAAACAGGTGATTGGATTATTGAGAATTATGGCGTAGATCCTGACATTCTTATTGACAACGACCCGATTAAGGAATGGAACGGGATTGATGAACAATTAGACAGGGCAATCGAAGAGGTCATGAAGGAATTGCAAAACAAAAAACCGCTTCCCGGAGTACCGGCGCCGAGGGTTTGGAATCAATAGGGTTTATGCTGAAAAGATTTTGAAATTGATTGCAAAAAATGTATGAATATTGAAGAACTGCGACAACATTGTCTTGCCATAAAAAATGCAGAAGAATGTACGCCTTTTGGCGACGATGTGTTGGTGTATAAGATTATGAATAAAATGTTTGCGTTTTTTCCTTTGAATCCCAAGGACAACGAACATTTTGCCGTTTTGAAATGCGACCCCGACAAAACAGTCGAATTACGCGAAAAATATGAAGGCATTACAAAAGGCTATTATGCCGGCAACAACTTGATGTGGAATTCCGTATATATTCAAAAAGATGTACCGGATGAACTCATTATCGAGTTAATTGCACATTCAGCAGATGAGGTTTTCAAAAAACTTCCGAAAAAGAAACAGGACGAATATCGAGGTTGACAATTCCATCAAATTTACAAGAAAAAAAAGAGGGTAAAACCAAAATAGTTACCCTCTTTTTGTGCATATTTTTCAGTCGCAAATTATTCTGATGCTTTATTTTCGTCAGCATCTACAATTTCCGGCGCCGGCTGCATCTCAACCGGGATCGCTTCTTCCGGTTGTTCAATTACGGTTTCTACTACTTCCGCTTCGGCAACAACTTTTTCCGGTTGTTCAATTACAGCTGCTACTGCTTCCGCTTCGGCAACAGTTACAGCTACTTCCGGTTGCTCAGTCTCAACAACTTCAACTTCCGGTAACTCTGCAACAACTTTTTCGACTTCAGGAACGACTTCTTCTGATCGCTCTATCTCTTGTACGACCTCATTTTGTTGTTTGTCGACCCCGATTTCATCTTCGGGATTCGCGGCTTTCGGTTTTGCTGTTTTGGGCTTTTTGATTGCTTTGGATTCTCTCATCTTTTCTTTCAAGGCAACCAATTCTTCAATATCGCCCAAAGTTGTTCTTTCAATTGAAATACCGACATTTTCGTTGAATTCTTGTTTGTAAGAACCTCTTCCGCTTTTCTTTTCACCGCCTTCTCTATTCTTCTGATTTCTTTGTTCATCCTCATAGATACGGCTATGTGAAAGAATGATGCGTTTGGCTTCTTTATTAAATTCGATCACTTTGAATTGAAGTTTTTGTTCGACTGCCGGTGTTGAACCGTCTTCTTTTGTCAAATGTTTCGGAGTCACAAAACCTTCAACCCCGTATGGTAAAGAGACGACAGCGCCTTTGTCAAGCATGTCAATGATTGTCCCATCATGAATGGAACCAATTGTAAACAGCGTTTCAAACACATCCCAGGGATTTTCTTCCAATTGCTTGTGTCCAAGGCTTAGACGACGATTATCCTTGTCGATTTCCAATACTTGAACGTCGATTTCGGAATCAACATGCGTAAATTCGCTGGGATGTTTGATCTTTTTCGTCCACGAAAGGTCTGAAATATGTATCAACCCATCTACTCCTTCTTCGATTTCCACAAAAACGCCGAAGTTTGTAAAGTTTCGAACTTTAGCTTGATGTTTAGAACCTATAAAGAACTTCTCCTCAATATTTTCCCATGGATCGGGTTTCAATTGTTTTACGCCTAACGACATTTTGCGCTCTTCGCGGTCTAATGTTAGGATAATGGCTTCAATTTCGTTTCCTGTTTTCATAAACTCTTGAGCACTGCGGAGATGCTGTGTCCAGCTCATTTCAGATACATGAATCAAACCCTCTACTCCGGGAGCAATTTCAATAAATGCTCCATAATCAGCCATAACCACTACTTTACCTTTGATTTTATCGCCAACCTTCAGTTCAGGATTTAATGCATCCCATGGGTGGGGAGTGAGTTGTTTTAAACCGAGTGCAATTCGCTTCTTCTCATCGTCAAAATCAAGGATAACCACACTGACTTTTTGGTCGAGTTGAACAATTTCTTCCGGATGCGAAACCCGTCCCCATGAAAGGTCGGTGATGTGAATCAATCCGTCAACACCTCCCAAATCAATAAAGACGCCATACGATGTGATATTTTTTACAGTGCCTTCAAGTATCTGGCCTTTTTCCAATTTGGAAATGATCTCTCGCTTTTGGAGTTCGAGTTCAGCTTCGATCAACGCTTTATGTGATACAACCACATTCTTGTAATCGTGATTGATTTTTACGATCTTAAATTCCATTGTTTTGCCTACAAAAATGTCGTAATCGCGGATCGGTTTTACATCGATCTGTGATCCGGGCAAAAATGCTTCGATGCCGAAAACATCGACAATCATACCGCCTTTTGTACGGCATTTTACGAAGCCTTTGATGATCTCATCTTTTTCGAGCGCTTCGTTTACACGATCCCACGAACGTGAAGCGCGTGCTTTTTTGTGCGATAAAATAAGTTG
>JAIRJR010000160.1 GCA_031260575.1 Tannerella sp. | reverse complement strand
TTGGCACCTAAGCGAGAAAGTAAAGTCACCCCTGACGTTTCGTTTCTTTAATCAGCGCCCGCGATCATATCAGACAATGGTATTGATAATAATAAATAAATCGATACAAATACGGTGATATTTTTAATCTTCATCATTATTCGTTTGAAAATCAGTTTCATCTTGTTTCTTCACGTCAACCACAAATTTCTTCAATTCCGGATTTTTCATTGATTTGGGTACCGTTTCTCTAATAATTCCCAGAATTGTATTCAGCAAATTCAAGCGAATAAAATCCTTACTCACGACTAAAGATACTTCGCGTACGGCTGTCATGCCTTTAAATTCTCTCAGGTTTTCCTGCTGTTCTTCGCTAAGGCTCATGGCTGCCATTTCCGGAATGACCGTAATCCCCGAATTATGATCGACTACATTGATCAATGTATTAATACTTCTGGCTTGATAACGAATCTGTTGATGTTCTTTAAAAACCGCTTCTTTGCGGCAAAGTTTTTCGATTTGTCCGCGAAAACAATGTACGTTTTCCAAAAGCCAAACTTTATCAATATTTATTGCGTTAATATCGACTTCCTTTTCTTTATGCAAAATGTCGGAAGGGTGTATGTATGCATAAAATTTCTCATAATATATCGGATATTCAACCAAATCAGGTTGATTCAAAGGTGTGGACATCAACCCGCCATCAATCGTGCCATTTCGAATATTGGCAATTATACTTGAAGTAATATTTTCCTTGAGCACTAAAGTACATTCCGAACATTTCTCTTCCTTTTCGCGCAGCAACTCCGGAACAAGATAAGGCGCAATTGTGGGAATGATACTCAATGCAAATATTCCTGTAAGGGTTTGACGCTCATCTTCAACTAATTCTTTTATTCTATTAAACTGTTTCAAAGCGATTTCAGCTTGATTGATCACACTCCGGCCTATCTTTGTGGTTTTCACAGGCACATCGGAGCGATCAAAAATCTGTACATCCAATTCTTCTTCAAGTTTCCGTATCATCATACTCAAAGTAGGTTGAGTCACGTAGCAGGCTTCCGCTGCATTGGCAAAATGACGAAGGCGGTCAACTGCAATTACATATTCTAACTGTTGTATATTCATATTACCGGCATTATAGATATAATTTATACAAAGATAGAAATTATCTGTTTGACAAGCGCTATGTCATGCCGTATTTTTGTATAAAATAATTTAAGAATCGATTTAGAAACCGGCGAACAGAATGAATAATATATACTTGACTTAATTAGACATGAAATGAAAGAAATGAAAGAGAATCTAATTTTTTGGCGATACTTTTTTTGTATGGCTACGATTATGGCAATGGTAATCGGAGTAGTAAATATGCTTTACACGTCATGCGATCAGAACGCTTCTTCTTCAACGGAAACGTTACCAAACGAACCTGCATCTGTTTATTATGTCTCGAATGAGATATATAATGATGATTTTGCGGAGGATTTTGAAAACCATGTCAAAGTGGAATTTAATCCGTTTGGAATCATATCAACTTCGAGTAATTCAAACACTTTGATAAGGGATTTTGAATATGACCATTTCCTTGGTCGCAGTAAAACACGTCCGGACTTTTCCCGTATTTCATTCAACGGGGTTCTGATGCCAACCGGAAATGGTGAAGCAACGAATCAAACATATCAGGCCAATTAGATATATGCTTCCAACAGTGTTACTTGGGGTTCAGGCAATAACGATATTTTCTTTGTTTCGGCAGAGATGAGCACGGTTTGTCCCTGATGAATGGTTATACCATTTAAACGATCGTCGCGCAAAGTCGCTTTCCCTTGCGTACATACATAAACAATAAATGAATTGAGCGTTGTACAATCGCGCTCTGCCGGCAAATTTAGTTCCAATAGATTAACCGTAAAATAGTTACAACTTGCCAACGGTACTACATGATTCGGTTGTGGGGTATAGGCCGTCCGGTAATCAGGACATACAGTATAATCAATAGCTTCCTTAGCCAAATCGGTATGTAAATCCCGGTACTTTCCGTTCGCATCCTTGCGATTGTAATCATAAATGCGATACGTGATGTCGCTCGTTTGTTGAATCTCAGCGATCAAACATCCTGCGCCGATCGCATGAACCCGACCTGCAGGCAGGAAAAAGACATCCCCCGCTTTTACATCGTAGCGTTTCAATACATCCATGATGCGATTGTCTGCTAATCTACGTTCATATTCGTCGGAATCAATGGATTGAGAAAATCCACTGTATAAAGCTGCCCCAGGGGATGCCTTGACTACATACCACATTTCCGTTTTACCCCATGAATGATGTCGCGTATCCGCCATTGCATCATCGGGATGTACCTGAACGGAAAGATTATCGCACGCATCAATCCATTTGATCAACAAAGGAAATGTCCTGCCAAATCGTCGGATAACCTTATCCCCCACCAATTGAGCTCCATAAGTATCAATGAGATCGTCGATTGTCAAACCTGCTAAAGCGCCATTTGCAACCACCGAGTAATTTCCTTCCACATGCGAAAGTTCCCAACTCTCACCTGTTTTTACATCGCTCGGATTCATTCCTTTAAAAGGACGGATCGACGTTCCGCCCCAAATCATTTCTTTCAGTATGGGTTTAAATATCAATGGATACATAGAGAATTAAAATTGAGTAATTGAATCATATAAAATCACAGTCTCAATACCATCGCCGTACGCGCCGGAATATACAACTTAAGCCAGCCTTTATGTTCCTTTTCATAAAGCGGGTCGAATTGGGTATAATGCTCTATGGTGTCGTCTGTCAAACCATTTCCTCCAAAACGGACATCGTCGGTGTTCAAAACTACATGATACTTACCGGGAGGTGTAAGCAATCCATAGTCTGTATATGAACGGTTAGGGCTGAAATTGAATACAAAAACCAAACCGTCACGCCGGAATGCCAAAATCTGATCGACATCATTGTCCCAAATTTTTTGAAGCGGAATAATTTGAAAATCTTCTACTTCCTTAATCAAATCGATCATCGCCCGGTCGAAATCGCCCAGATAATGATATTTCAATTCCGTATTGTCCACCAGATTCCATTGACGGCGGGCGTACAGATACGACCATCCGTTGCCTTCGCGCGGAAAATCAATCCATTCGGGATGCCCAAATTCATTGCCCATAAAATTAAGGTATCCGCCATTGATGGTTGCCATCGTTACTAAACGAATCATTTTGTGTAACGCAATCCCCCGGCTTACATCCAAATTCCGGTCGTTAACGTGCATGTGCCAGTACATCGCCGAATCGATAAGCCGGAAAATCAACGTCTTATCACCTACTAACGCTTGATCGTGGCTTTCGGTATAACTGATTGTCTTTTCGTCGGAGCGCCGGTTGGTCACTTCCCACCAAATCGCAGAAGGGCGCCAATCTTCATCATGCTTCTCTTTCATGTATTTGATCCAGAAATCGGGAATATTCATCGCCATGCGGTAGTCATATCCATAACCCCCGTCTCCGGTTTTAATGGCCAAGCCGGGCATTCCGCTCACTTCTTCTGCAATCGTAATCGCATAAGGATTAACTTGATGGATCATCTTATTGGCTAATGTCAGATAGGCGATGGCATCGATGTCTTGATGTCCGTTATAATAATCATTGTAGTTGGAAAACGACTCCTCCATTCCATGATTGTAGTACAACATGGAGGTGACTCCATCGAAGCGAAAACCATCGAATTGATACGTTTCAAGCCAAAACTTGCAATTAGACAAAAGGAAGTGTAAAACTTCATTCTTACCATAATCAAAACATAAAGAATCCCACTGTAAATGGTTCCTGCGACTGCCGGTATGGAAATATTGATATTCGGAGCCATCTTGCCATCCCAAGCCTTCCATTTCATTTTTTACGGCATGGCTATGAACGATATCCATGATGACAGCCATTCCCATCCCATGTGCGTCGTCGATCAAATGTTTTAATTCATCGGGCGTTCCAAAACGCGAAGAAACGGCAAAAAAACTGCTTACATGGTATCCAAACGAGCCATAATACGGATGTTCCTGAATGGCCATTATCTGGATTGCATTGTAGCCGTTCCCGGCAATGCGGGGCAGGACGAGCCGGCGAAATTCATCGTATGTACCGACTTTTTCTTCCTGTGTAGCCATTCCGATATGGCATTCGTAGATCAGAAGTGGGGAGGTTGTAGGTTTAAAATTGCTGTTTTTCAGCACATAAGGATTTTCAGGATCCCAGACTTGTGCACTAAAAATATGAGAGTTCCAATCTTGAACCACACGGCGACACCATGCCGGAATCCGTTCACCACTGCCCCCCTCCCATTCAACAATCAGTTTATACAAATCTTCGTGACGTAAGGTATCGGTAGGAAGTTTTATTTCCCAGATGCCATTTTCGATCCGGGTTAATTGATAGAATGCTTCCTTTTGCCAATGATTAAAAGAACCTGTCAGATAGATCGCAGTCGCGTTGGGCGCCCACTCCCTGAATATCCAACCGGAGGAGGTTTTATTGAGTCCGAAATACAAATATCCTGAAGCAAAATCCGATAAGGTTTTACTTCCATTATTAGTCAGATGTTTCTCTTTTTCAATCACATACCTGCAACGTCCTTCGATTGTCTCCCGGTAAGGTTCCAACCAAGGGTCATTTTCGATCAATTTCAAGTTCTTCATCATACGCTGTATATTGTAATCGCCATCCACCATTTCAAGGTGTTTTTTTCAGCAAATATACGAAATAATAAAGAAACGCAACTTTATACCGAAAATAAGGACGAAAACAAAACACGCCTTGTGATTTCGAAAATCCCTTCCGGACAATCGGATAACCGCACCGTTTTTGGTGAAGAGGTCATTGCCGAATTTGAAAGTGGCCGGAAAGTGGTTCAGAAGGAATATCGTAACAAACGAAAATTAGTCGGCTGGTTGATTACACAACTTTTTCAGGTAAAATTCCGGAACGCTATTTTCGCACAAAATTGGCTGAGAGTGGTTTGTATCGCGAAATAGGCTCGTGGTGGGATTCTACCAGCATCTTTTGCTCACCAAGAGGTACATGTTTAAGGTAGAACGAAAATCCCATTGCCTTTACTTCTTCCTGCGTCCGTCCGCATAGGAAAAGAGGGTTATTAGCCACATACAGGAAAGTTTTTTGGTAAAAATCTATTATATAAATGCTTTTATTCGACATGCGGGCAATCGCTTCGTATCCGCTGACAATATCTTCAACCCGCCTTTAATCCTCTTCCGTGATTGAATCTACGAAGTTGTCCGGCGTAAAAAAAACCATTTCAGTTATCATAATTGTTTTATTTTTGGTTATTGTACGTGCAAAAATAACTTTTTTTTCGGAATAATATAAAAAATGCCTGAAAAAACCTATACAAAAGTATAGGTTTTGAACGATTTTTGCATTATTTCCATTTTGGATAGTTGTTTTTATAAAATAAATGATTTATCTTTGTAACTTTAATTATAAATAAATGGATATGCGCAATATTATTTTTTATAAAAATTTTTACTATATTATTTCCTGCTTTTGCCATCCATGCAAAAGCAAAACAATCGCATGGCTTAAAGTTAAATCACAAATTTTAAAATTCATCGCGCTCATCGCGCTATTAACGACAGGAGGTTTTTCCTGCACAAAAGATGGAAACGATGAAAACATGGTCTCAATCAAAATTGAGAACTTTAGAGGCGAGGTTGATCCTTACGTTGTCTCATTTGCGCTTCCCGGTATCGTCGATGCAAGATGCTTCAATGCCATACCGTATCCTAATGTTGTTGGATTCCCGGAAGCATGGAATGCTAACGACTGGTCTATTCATTTAGTTATGGCAAAAGGAACTGATCGTACCAAACTTGCTCCAATCATAACATTGGTGCCCGGTGCGACAATAACGCCGGAATCGGGTACCGTTCTTGATTTTTCTAAGAAAATTGAGTGGACCTTAAAAGCGCCGGATGGATCAACGGTCAAATATTATATGGCTTCAGTTTTTGTTACAGGCGACTCGGATGAGAATAACATGGTCTCCATCAAACTCAAAGATCGCAATACCGGCGCGATTGATCCTAACATTATCTCATTTTCGCTTCCCGGTATCGTCTTTGCAACATGCGTTGAACATCTACCGGAGCCTAATTATGCCGGAGTTCCGGAGTCATGGAGCCCTCACTTTTGGCTAATACGTCTGTATATGGCAAAAGGAGTTGACTGTACCAAACTTGCTTCAGCCATCACATTGACGCCCGACGCTGCTATATACTCGAAACATGCCGATGTACAGGATTTTTCACAGTGGATTGAATATAACGTAGTTTACCGTGAGGATGGTTCAACCGCCAATTATTTATCCGTCAATTATTATTTTTTAGCTCATACTTTTAATGATTGAGCCCCTTATGTTAAATTTCCTCAACCAACAGTTTACTGTTATCAGGAATGATTGAAAGCGAGCAATAAGTAAATCATTCATAAACTACCAATTATTCACATAAAATAAATTAAAATGAAATTGCAATTTTTAAAACTCATCGCGCTCATCGCACTCTTGACGGCAGGAGGTTTTGCCTGTTCCGGTGATGATGAACCACGGCTGCCTTAAAAAACCTACACAAAAGTGTAGATTTTGAACGATTTTTGCATTTTTTCCATTTCTGATTGTTGTTTTGATAAAACAAACAATGTATCTTTGTAAATCTAATTATAAAAAGATATGTATTTCTCAAAAATGAAACGACTTTCTTTTTTATTTCTGTTATCTGCTTTTTCTTTTCCTGCTGTACATAGTCAGGTAGAGTGGTTTCCAATTGGCGCAGAGTGGTATTATGAATGTGATGGTTATAGATATTTCACACTGAGTCGCTTTTTTGTTGAAAAAGACACTGTGGTGAACGGCAAAACATGCAGGCTTATAAGCGGTGATAAAGGAAAAGAAATTGTATATGTAGAAGACGGATGTGTGTATTACTTCTTTAACCATAAATTTAGAAAAATGTACGACTTTACGGTAAAAGAAGGCGATGTGGTTGAATTGGAAATTAAAACAACCCGCGGTTATTCTTCTACTGTTTTGTTCGATACAACTGTTGTTCTTCCGTGTTCCATCGAAAAAGTAACGTCAAAGATTATTGATGGGGTGGAATTAAAGGAAATTTCCGCAGTTTATTTTATCACTGCTGAATTGGAACCGGATTATTTTATTACAGACAGGGTAACGTTAACCTATCTTGAAAAATTAGGCAGCGAATTTCCGGGCAGGTTTCCCAGAGAATTTATTCCTCATGTGGATCCTTATTCTACTGAAGTTGCAAGCTTTCACAAAGGATTGAGGTGCTACCACGATACTGATATTGATTATATTACCTCTCGGTGGCAAAATCTATCCAATGGAAAACCTTGCGATTATGAAGGAAATAAGCTTTCTAACAATACAGTAAACAATACAAACAACACGGTTAAATTATATCCTAATCCCGTGAAAGACAGAATAGTCATTTCCGGAGAAACCGGAAATGCCATAGAAGCAACGATTATTTTATATGATGCGATGGGGAAAATTGTTTTTGAAAAGAAAGGGCATATTCCCTGTGAATTAAATATTGGGCATTTAGCGCCGGGAATTTATTTTATCCGCATTTTTGATGGTGCTATATGTTTAATCTCTAATAAATTGATAAAAAAATGAAAACATGTTTTAAATCACTAATGATATTATTATTTGTTTGATTTCAAGGATACAGTCACGAACTACTTGCCATCGTAACGGACGAAAACCATAACGTTTTCCCGGAAGCGATAGAGTTGAATCTTCTTTCCGGTTTAGTAGAAATGAAACTGTTCAAAGAAAAAACATACACATCTACTGATAATATCAAAAAAAACAGTAATTTTGTGACACATAGCATTGGAGGATATGTGAGTAAAGAAATGTTGAGCGGATTTGCAAAATCCGCTCAACATTTGAGGGTATTGAGATAAAACACTAAGTTTCGATGTTCTATTTTTCAACTTTCTTCGTCTATAAAGCAGATGAATGCCCGACAGTTTAAACAAGAGGTAGCGCCGTTACGTGAGAATC
>JAIRJR010000139.1 GCA_031260575.1 Tannerella sp. | reverse complement strand
TTTGCTCAAAATTATTTTGCTGTTCAAACTCGCCGGGCAGAGATTATCGAACAGCGTATTTTGGAAACCGAGCGGGTAGAGGCGCGGGCAAAACTGAGAGAAACCGAAAAACAACTTTCGGGCGTACTCTACGAAAGGGGTGTTGACGACAAAGGATTTGCCATAATCCGTTCCAAAGGCGATAAGGCGCTTTTCCGCCTTGATACTGCACAACTGAAACGCAAAATGGGCATTCCGCAAAGTCGCCCTGTTGCTGATTTTCTTCCGACAGTAACGGCAAAAGATTTTGCCGCTGCAATGACAGCCGAAAATGTACAGATAAAAGACCTGCAAGGTGTTCCTGCGATTGAGAAAGAACACGTTGACAACAATCTTGGTGTGCGTAAAATTATGATTGAACGCGGTTTGGTTCCCGAAAACCTGCCACCCGCCGAAGATGTGCATAAGGTAGAGCGCCGACTGAAGTCCGAAGAAAAAAATGTGTTGAAAAAATGAAAAAAGTTTATAAAATCCTGTTCCGCATCATCTTGGCGGTCATGGCTAACTTGGCGCTTACCATATTCGGATTGTATATAACCGGGCATGGTTATATTATCCCCGCTGTCAGATCTACTTACCTGAAGGGATACACAACGGCTTATATCGACGACCATATCGATTTTAAGAACGCGGTAATCAAGGCAGGAACGCCTCAATCCTGGCCGAGGCACGAATTGTACAACCGGATACAATTATCCGATACGCTCCGCAAAGAGTTGGAAGATTTTCGTTCGATAGGCTTTGCCATTTTCAAAGACGGGTATTTGCTTTACGAAGAATATTGGGACGGTTATTCGGACATAAGCCTGACCAATTCATTCTCGATGGCAAAAACGGTAACCACCATGTTGATCGGAAAAGCTATTGAGCAAGGTTATATTAAAAGCCTCGACCAACCCATCACTGATTTTCTGCCTGAATTTCTCAACGATCCTTTCGGTAAATTGTGTACGATTGGAAATTTATCAGCCATGCGTTCGGGATTTGATTGGATGGAGGATTATAAGTCGCCTTTCAATCCGACTACTGAAGCGTATTATGGCAATGATATCGAACGGATGTTGCTGAAAAGGAGATTCAGCGAAAAGCCGGGAGGGCATTTCAGGTATTGTTCGGCCGACACACAGTTGCTGGCCATTATCCTTAAACGGGCTACCGGAAAAAGCCTTGCAAACTACCTGTCCGACGAATTTTGGAAACCTTTGGGCATGGAGCAAGATGCTTTATGGTCGTTGAGCGGCGAAATTGAAAAGTCGTTTTGTTGCCTTAACAGCAATGTACGCGATTTTGCCAAGTTGGGTCAGTTGTTGCTTCAAAAAGGAAGTTGGAACGGAATGCAGCTGTTGGATTCGGCTTTTACGGAACGGATGATCACAGCAGATGAAGCGGCTTTCAAACCCGGCGAACCCCAAGAATACGGCTATTCATTATGGCTCGACAACCGGCATCAACCGGCCTTTTATGCTTTTTTGGGGCATCTCGGACAGCGGATTATCATCGTGCCGGAAGCAAATACGGTCATCGTGCGGTTGGGAAAAGAGGACGACCAAAGGCCGTTGGGCAAAGGGCATTTAGATACC
This sequence comes from Tannerella sp., assembly GCA_031260575.1. Taxonomy (GTDB): domain Bacteria; phylum Bacteroidota; class Bacteroidia; order Bacteroidales; family Tannerellaceae; genus Tannerella. The sequence continues at coordinate 19,784 of JAIRJR010000139.1, read as the reverse complement.
GATATCTATTATTTTGTGGATGAAACGATGAAAATGTGTCGCTGACAACTACTGTTGCATCTCTCCGCCGAACAATTGCAAGATGTGCCTGTGATAGATATTTTCGTACACCTGTCGCCCGACAATTGCTTGATGCGTTTTCAAGGCGCCGGTAAATTCCGTTCCATATTCGGCCGCTACTTTGTAACCCACATGAATCAATTGGCGGAAATGGGGGTTATAATCGGGGTGGCTGCGAACATGGCGTAAGGTATTGGCGAATTTTTCGCCTGTCCATTTTTCTACTTCTTTCGGTATGGGTAGTTTGGATTTGTCGATATCGATCACCGTGGCATACGGACCGCAAAGTTCGTCGAACCGCCTGTATGCTCCCGTGTAGATTGCTTTGGCTAAATCAATTGCTTCTTCGTCGCCTGTCACGGCAAGCCCGATCACTTCTTCGAGCCATGTTGTGCCGGCTGTTTTGATATGGACGCCTTTGTCGTATTTTTTGAGCAATCGACCGATCACCGGATATATCGAAAATTTATCACTCCCCGAATGAACGCTTAATTTCAGATTTTCCGGCAAACCGAATTGCCGGATTGCATAATCAATCACGAGCAAATCTTCTTCAAATTCCTTTGCAAATTGATCTACATCACCTACATAATCAACACCTTTATTAAAACGTCCCGTAAATTTAGGCGCAATCGTTTGCGCCGGGATTTTTTCATGTGCGATCGCACTCAATATAAAAAACATTTCGACCGGCGACTGGGCATCGCTTACTTCATCCATCGATACTTCTGCAACGAAGTGGTCTGCGCCTTTGTGGTGTTCGATATGACGGTATATTTTGCCCGCTTCCCGGACGGCAAATAAAAACTTTTCGGCAATGGTAATCAGCCATTCCGAAGGTACGTCAAAGGGTTCGGCGATGCCCGGAATCTGCAGTTTTCCCGTATATTGCCGGTTGGCAGCTACAAAAGCGTCAATATCGGCTTGTGCGGCTTTCTTTCCGATAAAATCGGCTACATCGAGTGTGAAAAAATCCGAAGCTTCCATAAACCGATCGACATTCGAAAGATTGATATGGTCGGCATCCACAAAATAAACTCCTGTATAACCCGATGCCTTCACAGCGGCATCCGCTGCTTTGCGTGTTTCGGCCGGAGTAGAGTTGACGATCATATGTTCGCGGTTCGATTTGTTCCATACCGGAATGATGTCAATGCCTAAAAAATTGCTTGCTTGCATGATTGCATTCAATTGCGATTCGCCTTGATGTGCAAAACGATCGCCTGTACCAAAAGAGAATTTTCCGATTTGCATGGGATAGTTTTTTTATTTCGTTGCGCAAAAATAGTTTTTTTTGGATCAATTATGATTGATTCATTCATTTATTTTTACTAAATGTATACAAATCCTGTGTTTTTGTTACCGATTCAAAAAAAAATTACTAATTTAGCCGCAAATTTCGAAATATTCATTTTTTTAAATTGATTCACTATGGGGAACAAAAAATTACGAATGGGCATGGTTGGTGGCGGTAGCGATGCTTTTATTGGCGCCATCCATCGTCGCGCAGCACTGATGGAGAATGACATTGATTTGGTTTGCGGTTGTTTCAGCATCGATCCTGAAATATCGCTCAGTTCCGGACGCGCTTATCATCTTCCGGACAACCGTATCTATGCTTCCTACAAGGAAATGTTTGAGAAAGAAGCTCAATTACCGGAAGGGGAAAGAATGGACTTTGTAACCATTGTTACCCCCAACCACTACCATTTCGAACCGGCCATGATGGCATTGGAAAACGGGATTCATGTGGTTTTGGACAAACCGATGACATTCTCGCTTGATGAAGCTAAACGGTTGCAAAAGAAAGTGGAAGAGACCGGTCTCGTTTTGGCGTTAACACATGTTTATACAGGCTATCCGGCTGTGAAAGAGATGAAAGCCCGTATCGCACGAGGCGATTTGGGGAAATTGCGCCGCCTTTATGTGGAGTATCCGCAGGGATGGTTAGCCGAACGGATTGAAATCTTAGGCGGCAACAATGCGGGTTGGCGTACCGATCCCAAACAATCCGGCAAAGCCGGCTGTATCGGCGATATCGGCACACATGCCTGGCATCTTAGCGAATATGTAACAGGCCAAAAAGTGGTTGAATTGTGTGCGGAACTTTCTACCTTTGTGGAAGGCCGTCCGATCGACGACGACGGGGTTGCATTCCTGCATTACGACGGCGGATTGAAAGGATTGCTGTCGGCTTCTCAAATTGCCATAGGCGAGGCAAATAACATCAATATACGGGTATACGGGGAGAAAGGCGGCATGGAATGGCGCCAACAAGATCCGAACTACCTGATCTTAAAGTGGGGCAACCGTCCGAGGGAAATCATTGACATAGGCGGTAATACCTTCTTAGGCGATTTTGCCACATGGAATGTACGGACTCCTGCCGGACACCCCGAAGGATTTTTTGAAGCTTTTGCCAATATCTACCGCAACTTCACAAAAACCGTAATGGCTCTGCGCAACGGCGAACAGCCGACTGAAAATATGCTCGACTTTCCGAACGTATATGATGGGGTTCGCGGCATGCAATTTATCGAAACGATGGTCGAAGCCGGATGGAAAAACGAACAAAAATGGCAAAAATGGATTGAATAAAGGAATCAACGAAAATAATTTTTTACATTTTTTTTAAAATTTTTGCATATAAAAGTCATTGTTATTTAAAAAAACAGTACTTTTACGCCGAATTAATTTAAAATCTTTTTGTTAAATAATGACTCGCAAACAGCAGGTTTCTGCAAAATCAAAGAAAAAGGGAAACAATTTTTTCTCCCTCGAAAATGCCTTACAGCGCACCGAATTATATTCAAATAATGTCGCCGGACTATCGGACAATCATCGAAATTCGATGAAAGTGAAAGTTTTCCTTTTGTTGATGGGATTTCTTTTTGGTCTCGTATGTTTTGTTGCGGCGTATCAGGTATCCGTTTATTATTCAACGAACGAATCATGTATGATTTGTCATGTACACCCGCATGCCCACGAAAATTGGAAATTATCAACCCATGTGAACAACCGTACGGGTACTACTGTCAATTGCGTTGACTGTCATTTGCCCCCTAAAAATAAGACTGTCAACCACTATTCAGCCAAAATCAAACTTGGTGTAAAAGATTTGTGGGGCTATTTGGTCAAAGACAGCGCAGATTTTGATTGGGATACAAAATCACAATTGGAAAATGCCGTTAAATTTGTCTATAATGAATCATGTAAAGAATGCCATCAGAATCTCTTGCCTTCCGGGCTGACTGACGAGGGTATGATCGCTCATTTCTATTATGAAAATAATGAGAAAAAGATGAATTTACAGTGTATCAGTTGTCACTTGGACGTCGGACATTATAATCCGAATTATGTAAAAGGCAAGATGACCGGAATTCCGGTCAGTTCGGTTATTTCCGGCCCCATATTTGAAGAAGCAACCACAATAACCGAATTTGCTGATTTTACCGAACAAGTCCCCGGTACCCCATTAACACTCAATATGATTGCCATTCCGGGCGGTACGTTTCGTATGGGTAGCGCTCCCAAAGAGGATTTTCACCAGCCGGATGAATTTCCCGTTCGCGAAGTGACGCTCAGTCCGTTCTTTATGGCTGAGATTGAAACGACATGGGATCTCTATAACCAATTTAAAGCACAGACAATGAGCGAAGGACGCATCCCCCCTGAAGTGATTTTCGAACATAACAGCGATCCGTATATTGATGCCGTTGCAGGTCCGACCAGCTTTTATGGAAGCGCAGATCAAGGATGGGGTTTCGGGAACCGGCCGGCTATTACCATGTCGCATTATGGCGCAGAAATATTTTGCCAATGGCTGTCCATGCAAACCGGAAAGAAATATCGTCTGCCAACCGAAGCCGAATGGGAATATGCTGCCCGTGGAGGCACAGAAACTCCTTATTTCTTTGAAGGTAAACCCAAAGATTTTTCGGAACAAGGATTCATGCGTAAATTCATTGCGCCAAAAACTGAAGTGATCAGCGACTTTGTCATCTATTCAATAAACAGTAAAAACCGGACACAGGAACCGGATCTGGTTAAACCCAATCCTTTCGGTTTAAAAAATATGTTGGGTAATGTAATGGAGTATACTGCTGATAAATATAGTCCGAAAGCCTACGCCTCAACGAATGAAAAAGTAACCAATCCCATCCATACCGAAGGAGATGAATGGGTTGTACGCGGAGGTGATTACTCAACCGATGCAGCCAATATTCGAAGCGCCGCCCGTAGTCATACCAGACATGATGATTGGTTGAGAACCGATCCGCAACAGCCCAAGAGCATTTGGTGGTATTCCGATATTCGCGGGATTGGTTTCCGGGTAGTCTGTGAACCTGATGATTCAATAATTAATAAATAAAAATATTCATTCTAATTCTAAAACAAAATTGTCATGAAAGAAAACAGCATTAGTAGAAGATCGTTTTTGAAAAGCTCCGCATTAGCCGGAGCAGCCGCCGGTATGGTTGGTACCGGAAGTATCCTTACTTCGTGTGAGAGCGGTGGTGGCGCCGCTAAAATTACGCCTATTAGAGAACCCGGAACCTATTATGTCCCGGATTTGTCAATGGACAAAGCAAAAGATGGCAGAGAAATTAAGGCCGGAATCATTGGCTGTGGCGGACGCGGTAGAGGCGCAGCCGCTAATTTTTTGAATGCAGCCAATGGAGTTACCATTACTGCCTTGGGAGATGCATTTCCGGATAAATTGGAAATTTGTGCAAATATGCTGAAAGAGAGATTTAATATTGATATACCGGCCGACAAGCGTTTTACCGGTCTCGATAATTATAAACAGGTAATCGACAGCGGTGTAGATGTTGTATTGATTGCATCGCCTCCTTTCTTCCGCCCTGAACAGTTTCAATATGCGATCGAAAAAGGGAAACACTGCTTCCTTGAAAAACCATTATTTGTGGATGCAGTAGGTTATCGTTCGTCTTTAGCAACATCAAGACAGGCAGACGCCAAAAAATTATGTATTGTCACAGGAACTCAACGTCATCATCAACGAAACTATGTTGAATCCTACAAACAAATCATGAACGGTATGATCGGCGAAATAACAGGTGGCGCCGTTTATTGGAATGGTACTGTTCCCTGGACCGTACTTCCCAAACCGGGTCTGTCCGATGGCGAAAATATGATGCGTAATTGGGTAAACATGATTTGGTTGTCGGGCGACCATATCGTCGAACAACATTGTCACAATTTGGATGTATGGACATGGTTTACAGGGTTGAAACCGGTAAGCGCTCTTGGCTTCGGTTCCCGTCACCGTCGTCCGTCGGGCGATCAATTTGACAATTTCAGCGTTGATGTTGTAATGGAAAACGGCATCCATGTGCACAGTATGTGTTGTCAGGTAGATGGTTTTGGTGGGGGAGTTTGGGAGTTTATCCAAGGAACCAAAGGCTCCTGGTCATCACAAAGAGACCATGTAATCAAGGATCTTGCCGGAAACGAAATATGGAAATATGATGAAGAGGCAGAAAAAGCACAATACGAACAAAGGGATCCCTATACCCTTGAACATGTGAACTGGATTAATCATATGCGTGCCGGCGTACATATCAATCAGGCGCCGGAAATGGCTGTCTCCAATATGGCTGCTGTTATGGGACGTGAATCTTGTTATACCGGTAATATAATTACCTGGGATGCGATGACTACTTCCGATTTGGATTTAAGGCCGAAAGACTTGTCGTTGAAAGGAAAGATGGATTTGTCGGTCTATAAAGTTCCCGTTCCGGGGCTTTCTCCAGAAGAAGGACAGGCAAGAAGGGCTGCACAAAGAGCTGCACGCGAAGCACAGGCAGCAGCTCGACCTGCACAGCAGTAAAATTACAATAAAACTGTATAATGGATATCAATCGCAGAAATTTTATCAGCGCTTCGTTGGGTAGTGCGGCTTTGGCAACTTTAGCCGCCTGCACCAATGAAAGTTCAACAAAGTGTAGTGTATTGGCTGACTGCAACTGTAAAGACGCAAAACTGAACATTTCTTTTCAGGAAGGTATTGCGCCGGGAGAAACCCTGACTGAGAAACTTGATTTCATGGAAAAATTGGGCGTCAACGGACTTGAAGTTAACGGTGGCGTGCGAAGCGCTCCCGGAAGTCCCCCCGCTTTTTTAGATACGCGTGTCGATGAACTCAAACAGGCTTTATCGGGACGGAATATTAAGATTAGCGCCATTTGTGCAGGTTTCAGGGGTTTTGTCCTTGCTGAAGATGATGCTGTCCGCCAGGAATTTCATGATACCATGAAAGTGATCATTGAAGCTGCCGGCGCATTGGGTTCGACAGGGGTGATTTTTGTTCCTGCTTTCAACCGTCAAATACCCGTCAGACCGCATACAGCGGAAACACGTACTTTCATGTGCGAGCAACTCAAGGAGTTGGGACAATTTGCGCTCAGTCGGAATACCACAATTATCTTCGAACCGTTGAACCGCCGCGAAGCCCATTATCTGCGTCAGGTCGGCGATGCGGCTCAACTCTGCCGCGACATTGACTGTGAAGGCGTTAAGTGTATGGGAGACTTCTGGCACATGACATGGGAAGAAGCAAGTGATAAAGGTGCATTTATTTCCGCCGGAAAAAAATACCTGCAACATGTCCACGTGGCAAGCCGGAAAAATCGTTGGATGCCCGGTTTAGATGCCGAAGCAGATAATTACATCGATGGATTCAAGGGATTAAAAATGATAGGCTACGACAAATATATCAGTTTTGAGTGCGGAATGCCCCGCGATCGCACCGATCTTGATCGCGGTACAGTCGTAACTGCAGCCGTACAATTGTTACGCGACCAGTGGGAACAAGCATGACAGCGACATGTCGTTAGTGTATTCGAATATGCAATTGAGTGGGGTGGTTGAAGAAAACACCTCACTCATTCCTGTTATTCACAGGTTTGGTATTCATCTCGGATTGGGAGATGAAACAGTGGAAGAGGTCTGTGATAAGAAGAAATTGGATACGGATTTTTTCTTGACCATGATCAATACTTTTCTGAACGAAGATTATTTTCCCGAGAAAAAACTAAAAGGGTTTCATACATCACAAATTGTTGATTACCTGACAAAGACAAATCATTATTACCAGCGCCATCAATTACCGAATATTGAAAGGCATCTCCGCTCTTTCTTATCCATAAGCGACCCCGATAACAATTCGTTGACATTGATAGAGAAACTTTTTTCTTCTTTCAAAGATGTATTGCTTCGACGCATTAAAAATGATGAAAAAGAATGGTTCCCGCATTGTCTATCATTAAGTAATGCGCAGAAAAACAAAATATTTGACCTCGAAAAGCACCATCCCGAAGAATCAAGCGATTCCATCGAAGCATTATTGACCGATATCAGACACATCATGATTAAGCACCTGACAGGCGATTACGATGAGAATCTTTGCCACGCAGTGATCTTCGCCATCAGCACCTTATCGAAAGACATCAAACAACACAACCGCATTCGCTACCGTATCCTCCAACCCATCGTGGATGGCATGCAAAACAATGGGTTGTAAAAGATAATGCCCGTTTCCAAAAAAATAGCAATCATTCTGTCCGACACACTGCAAGGTGTCGGTTTAAGAAGTCTTTTGACAGATTATTTTTCGCCTGTTGAGATTTCGCTTTTCTTTTCATTTGATCATTTTCTCCCTTCTGAAAACGATTTTTTTGACTTTTACTTTACCATTCCCGACATTTTTGTCGTCCATACAGATTTTTTCATTCCGAAACTTTCCAAAACCATCTGTATCATTCATCAATGTTCGCTCGAACCCGATCCGCACCTCCCGCAATCCTACGATCTTACGGCATTACAATCCGATCCCGCTCTCAGTCCGCAACCTGTATTGATCGCCAACCGTCAGCAGGAAGAAATCATCGAACAACTGCGTGTCGTCTTTAATGACCGTCTATCAACCTCTCCGAAAACCGCCAAAGTCTTGTCCGTCCGTGAACAAGACGTTCTTCGTCTGGTTGTTAAGGGGATGATCAACAAGGAAATAGCCGAAAAACTGTATATCAGTTTGAACACGGTGTTAACCCATCGCAAAAATATCACATCGAAATTGGGCATTAAAACAGTACCCGGATTAACCTTTTATGCCATTATGCACGGGTTAATTCCGGGTAATGAAATTGAATTATAACCTTACGATCTTACTTGTCTTACGGTCTTACTTGTCTTACGGTCTTACTTGTCTTACGGTCTTCTTAATCCTCCGTCAATGTTGCAGCATATTCTTTCAACAACTTATCCTGTACATCTGTCGGTACAAGTTCATAGCTTGAGAATTTCATGGAGAATGAGGCGCGGCCACCTGTTATGGAACTCAGTGAGGTCGAATAGTTTGCCATCTCTTTTAGGGGCACTTTCGCCATCAGTTTTTCATATCCTTTTTCGCTATTCATGCCCATAATCATAGCGCGGCGGCCTTGCAAGTCGCCCATCACATCGCCCATATAATCGCCGGGCACCAATACTTCCACATCATAAATCGGCTCAAGGATTTTCGGCCCTGCTTCTTTAAATGCGATGCTGAAGGCATTCCGGCCGGCAAGCATAAATGAAATTTCATTGCTGTCGACGGTGTGCATCTTGCCGTCGAATACGATAATCCGTACATCGCGTGCATACGAACCGGTCAACGGCCCTTGCTCCATCCGTTGCATGACGCCTTTCAGGATGGCGGGCAGAAAACGGGAGTCAATAGAGCCGCCTACAATACTGTTGATAAAGATCAGTTTACCGCCCCATTCCAAATCCATTTCCTGTACATCGCGTGGGGTGATTTTATATTCTTGGTTGCCAAACTTATACATAGACGGGTCGGGCATTCCTTCGAAGTAGGGTTCTACAATCAGATGTACTTCGCCAAATTGGCCGGCGCCTCCGGACTGTTTCTTATGGCGGTAATCCGCGCGCGCCGATCTTGTGATCGTTTCGCGATACGGTATCTTGGGCTCAAGGTATTCAATTTGTATCTTATCTAAGTTTTCAACCCGCCACTTTAATGTGCGCAAATGAAACTCGCCCTGTCCGGATAAAATTATCTGTTTCAATTCTTTGGACTGTTCTACTATCCATGTCGGGTCTTCTTCGTGCAAACGCGACAATATTTCGCTCAATTTTTCAGCCTCCGATTCATTTAGGGCTTTTATCGCCCTGCGATATTTAGGTTCGGGATATTTGATATAGTCGAAACGGTAATTGCAACCTTTCTCATTCATCGAATTGCCACGGCGAACATCTTTCAATTTCACCGTAGCGCCGATATCGCCTGCCATCATTTCAGAAACTTCCATCCTGTTTTGGCCGGATACCGAGAAAAGCTGGGCTATACGTTCTTTCGAACCCCGGTCGGAATTGTACAAATCATCCCCTATCTTCACTTTTCCGGACATGACCTTAAAAAATGAGACTTGTCCGATATGCGATTCGACCGTAGTCTTAAAGAAAAACAGGCTGGTGGGGCCTTCCGGATTGGGAGCAACTACCTCGCCTTCGGTCGCGACCGGGGAAGACATCCGATCCGTACAGGGCGCAACACTTCCCAGAAAATCCATTGCGGTGCGTACCCCCATATCTTTACCGGCGCTCGTACATATTACAGGAATGATACCTCCTGCAACTAATCCGGCGCTGATACCTGCAAATATATCATCTTGAGAAAGCGTGCCTTCTTCGAAGAATTTTTCCATCAACACATCGTCATGTTCGGCAGCTGCTTCAATAAGCCGGCCATTTAGTCCGGTAGCTTTTGTTAACTCAGAAGCAGGGATGTCTAATACTTCAGGCGCTCCACCTTCGGGTTTCCAACGGTACATCTTCATCTTCAATACATCGATTATTTCGTGGAATGCCAATCCCGTTTGAACGGGATACTGAACCGGAACCACTTTATCTCCGTAGTTCTCTTTCAATTGGGTTACTGTATGATCAAAATCGGCTTTATCGTTATCCAAATGGTTTACAGCAAATATGACCGGTTTGCCGATTTGTTCGATCAAGCGGAATTGATTGATTGTCCCAACTTCAACGCCATATTGGCCGTTGATGGTCATCAACGCAACATCGGCTATATATAAAGCGGATACGGCGCCACCGATGAAATCGTCCGAACCCGGACAGTCGATGAAATTCAATTTTAAACCATTCCATTCGACGCTAAATGCCGTCGAAACAACAGAATAACCATATTCTTTTTCAACCGGAAAGTAATCACAGACCGTATTACCTGCCTCTACTGTACCACGACGTTTGATGACACCACTCCCGAAAAGCATGGCTTCAGCGAGAGTGGTTTTCCCGGAGCCGGAACTTCCCACCAATGCGATGTTCCTGATTTCTTTTGTTTGATAAACTTTCATCACGTAATTATTTAATTTTAAATATTTTTTGTATTGTCAAAGATAATGAGCGCACAAAGATAATTATTTTTTCATTTCTTTATCGCTAAAAAACAATATATTTGCATCTGAATTGCAGTTCATGGAGTTTTTAATACGCTTGATATCTAACCCGTAATATATTTTTTATGATGAAAAATTTTATTCTACTCTTAACAATTATCTGCTTGACAAACCCGGTTTTTTCGCAGCAACGAAATGTGAATCAGGATGAAAGCAAAGTGCCTGTCTTTGATTTGCCCGATGTTTTATTGAGTTCGAACGGCACAAAAGTAACATCCGTCCAACAATGGGAAAACGTACGCCGCCCCGAATTACTGAATCTATTTATGATGCAGGTCTATGGAGCGCCCTATATTTTGAAAAATTCAGGTATCGGCGTGAAATATGAAAATTTGACTGAAAATCATCAATCCTTAAATGGGAAAGCGATATGTAAACAAGTGAAAATCACTTTGTCAAAAAAGGATATGGTTCGCGAAATCATGTTGTTGATTTACCTGCCCAAAGCATTGAAAGAAAATATCCCCGTTTTTCTTTCTTATAATTTTAACGGCAACCATACGGTACAGCCCGATCCGGAGATTCTGATCTCACCCGCATTGGCAAAGATTTCGACACGCGACCAATCCGAATTGCGAGGCAGCCAGTCGAGCCGGTGGAACGTCGAAATGATTGTGGATGAAGGATTCGCAGTCGTTACTGCTTGTTATCACGATGTCTTTCCGGACAAAGCGAATCTAAAACATGAAAGTATCCTTCCGCTTTTCGATGGCTATGAAGCGACCAAATCAGACGCACATGCCGAACAGGCGATCGGCGCCTGGGGAAGTGGGTATCGTATCATTATGGACTATATCGAATCGGAAAAGGTTTTTGACGCCAAGCGTGTGGCTTTGATGGGACATTCGCGACAAGGAAAAGCGGCATTATGGGCAGGGGCGCAGGATCCACGCTTTTCAATTGTGATATCCAATAATTCGGGATGTGGTGGCGCCGCCCTTTCAAAAAGAAGATTTGGTGAAACGGTCGACCTGATTACGACAAGTTTCCCGCATTGGTTTTGCCCGGCTTTTACCGTATATGCCAACAACGAAGACGCACTTCCGATCGACCAGCATGAATTGATTGCCTTGATTGCGCCGCGCCCGGTTTATATCGCCAGCGCCGAGGAAGACTTATGGGCCGACCCGAAAGGCGAATTTCTTTCGGGAGCTTATGCCGGTTCTGTTTACAAACTTTACGGACTGAAAGGATTGGAAACAGAAAAGATGCCACCGGTTCACGCGCCCATTATGAATCATGTCGGCTATCATATCCGAAGCGGCATACACGATGTGACTGATTATGACTGGCAGCAGTACATGAAATTTGCAAAAAAACACTGGGGAATGAATAAATTTTAAGTTAAAAACTAAAAGCTACAAGCTACCGACTACAAGCTACCGACTAAAAAACTACCGACTAAAAGCAAATGTCAGCCCTATACATTCATGTCCCGTTCTGTAAGTCGCGTTGTACCTATTGTGATTTCCATTCACAAACGCAACTTATTCACAAAGACGAATATATAAAATCAATTGTACGTGAATTGGAAATCCGGAAGGACTATTTAGCCGGTGAAACCATCGAAACCATCTATTGGGGAGGGGGTACGCCTTCATTGCTTCAACCAAACGACTTCGATTTGGTTTTCAATGCGATCAATCAATATTACCCAATATCACCCAACCCCGAAATTACATTGGAAGCAAATCCCGATGATATGGACGGGACATATATTGCAGGAATTAAGCGATTGCCATTCAACCGCATCAGTATGGGGATTCAAAGTTTTCACGACCCGGATCTTCGGTTTTTGAACCGCAGGCATACGGCACAACAAGCAATCAATGCAGTATCACGCTGTCGGAATGCAGGATACACAAACCTGAGCATTGATCTGATGTATGGTTTGCCCGGACAAACACAGACCCTGTGGGAAGCCAATATAGACGAGGCGCTCAAGTTGAAAATCCCGCATCTCTCAGCCTATATATTAATGTGCGAAGAAGGAACGGTTATGTATCAACAACTTCTGTCGGGCGCTTTCGAACCGTTAGGCGACGAATCCGTGATTCTCCTTTATGATCGATTGGTTGAAAAACTTGAATCTGCCGGATATGTGCATTATGAGATTTCGAATTTTTGCAAAACGGATTGTTACTCGCGTCACAACACTGCTTATTGGACCGGACGGAAATATTCCGGAATCGGCCCCGCCGCCCATTCATACAATTGGATTGAACGCCAATGGAATATCGCCTCGCTACCTGACTATATGGAAGGCATTTCAAAAAGAACCCCGTATGTCGAGAAAGAAACAATCGATAGAAAGACACGATACAATGAGTATTTGATGACCCGTCTGCGTACCATGTGGGGTATCCGGCTATCCGATTTCCAGGATACTTTCGGACAGGAATGGTTGACGCGGTTATTGAACCGGTCCGGGCCTTATTTACGATCCGGACTGATGGAAAGAAATGAAGAAACCTTGAAAGTCTCTCGAAAAGGCATCATGGTGACCGATGGAATCATTCGGGAACTTATGGTAAGTGATTAAGGTTTCGTTTTCTACGCGCATTGAGAAGGACGAAACGGGAGTTTCGAAGGATGAAATCATATTTTTCCCGTATATCAGGCAATTTTTTTTATTTTTCATTTGTATTTTTAAATTTATTTTGTATCTTTGCCGCGATAACCGAAATGTTGTGCCTAATTTATACATAATATCAGGATGCAATGGCGCCGGGAAGACTACGGCTTCTTATACAATCCTACCGGAATTGCTTGGATGTAAGGAGTTTGTTAATTCCGATGAAATTGCGAAAGGAATCTCACCTTTTAATTCGGATAGTATTGCCATAGCGATCGAAGCAAGCCGGATCATGTATAAAAGAATCAGAGAGCTGATTTCATCGCAAAAAACATTCGCATTGGAAACGACTTTAGCCAGCCGTTCGATTGCCAAGTTGTTAATTGGGGCGCAAGAAAAAGGATATTATGTGACATTGCTTTATTTTTGGTTGAATACGCCTGATTTGGCAGTGGAACGTGTAAAAAACCGGGTTATTACAGGTGGGCATAACGTGACGGAAACCACCGTCAGGCGTCGATATGATGCAGGTATTTATAATCTGTTTCATTTGTACATGCCGATATGCGACTATTGGATGATAACAGACAACTCTTTATCGCCTTTGGAAATTATCGCGAAAGGGTTTAAAGATGGGAAAAAGGAGATTTTTAATACATTAATTTATAATAAATTAGAAAGTCATGAATGAACGGGAACTATGCAAATTCGAGGCAAGTGTCATTAAAGGAGCCAGTATCGCTTTTCAACGTTTGGTTAAAAAAAGAAAGGAAGAAAACGGTGAACTGATATTTGCGCGAAACGGACAAATTTTTCGGGTTAAAGCTAACGATTTATAATTAAATTACTTTTCTGCGTATTACATTAAAATGAAGCATCCTGTCAAGGATGCTTTTTTATATATAACTTCTATCTCGTATAATAATTGCACGATCTCATATCATTTGACACAAAACCTTTTCTGCGGGCTTAAACGTTTTGTACGCGTACGGTATACGCCTCCAATGCTTTTTTAATCGCCTTGATATGCTCCGGTGTGGTTCCGCAACAGCCTCCCGCAATATGAACGCCTGCTTCGAGTAATGCAGGAATGTACGAAGCCATTTTCGCCGGAGATTCCGGAAATGTATCAACACCATTTGCCGGTACAGGTAAGCCTGCATTGGCATGAACAAGAATGAATGCACCGGGAAATGATTGACGTATTTCTTTCACAATGTCAATCATACGCTCCATACCATTCCCACAGTTTGTCCCTATGATATCGGCGCCTGCATCTAAAGCGATGCGAGCGGCATCCGATGGCGACAATCCCATCATCGTCCGGTATTCGCCTTGCCGGGTTTTATCGAATGTAAAAGTAGCGATCACCTCTAATCCGGTGTTTTCTTTCGCGGCTTTGATGGCCGACCCGGCTTCTATGGCATCGCTCATGGTTTCGATACAGATTGCATCAGCCCCGCCCTTTTCGAGCGCCATGGCTTGCTCGCGAAAGCAATTGTAGAAATCTTCTTCGGTAACATCGCCCATCCATAATATCTTGCCGGTAGGGCCGATGGAGGCAATCACATGGTGATCCCCTCCTGCAGCTTTGCGCGACAAACGTGCGGCCGCTTCATTGATTTCAATGACTTGATCCTGCAACCCATAATGTTGCAGTTTAAAGCGGTTGGCGCCAAAACTATTGGTTTCCACCATATCGGCGCCGGCGTCGATATAACTTCGGGCGATCCATTCGACTGTGTCGGGATGTGTGAGCGACCAAACATCGGGACATTCGCCCGGTTTTAGTCCTTTCTGATAAAGAAAAGTGCCCCATGCCCCGTCCGATACCAATACCTTACCTGTTTTCAAGATGTCTGTAATTTTCCTTCTATCCATAATCGTAAATAATAACACAATGACATCACAAAGATAATCTTTATCCATCAAAATCCCATGAATTAATTTGGAATTGCATTCAACTTGCGCTACCTTTGCATCATGATTGTCGTTCGTAATGTCGAAGATAGAGTCGGAAAGGGGTGGCTTGCCACGATTGGTTTTTTCGATGGCGTACATACCGGGCATCGTCATTTGATCCGGGAAATGCGGCGTTTGGCTGATGAAAGGGGATTGGAGACTGCGGTTTTCACTTTCCCGAATCCGCCTCGAATGGTATTACAGGCTGATTACCAGCCTAAGCGCCTGACTACTTTCGACGAAAAACTGCAGTTACTGTCGGAAACCGGGATCGACTATTGTGTGATAATGGATTTCACACCCGAATTGGCTGCATGTCCTGCGTCCCGATTCATCGTACACATACTGTCCGGTCAGTGGGGCGTAAAGTGCTTATTGACAGGGTACGACCATCGTTTTGGTCATAACCGGACGGATGGGTTCGAACAATATGTAGCTTATGGCCGAACGTGCGGGATGGAAGTTCTGCCGGCGACTGCTTACGAAACAGATAACGGGGTGGTCAGTTCGTCGAGAATAAAACAATTATTGTCAACATGCAGTGTTGAAGAAGCATCGCGGCTTTTGAGCTATCCTTACCGGATAAAAGGATGGGTCGTCGAAGGCCAACGGATCGGGCGGACATTGGGTTTCCCGACTGCTAATATTGAAGTCGACGATCCTTCTAAGGTTTGGCCGGGAACAGGCGTATATGCTGTGTGGGTATATGTGAATGACATGCGCTACAAAGGGATGCTCACAATTGGAAACCGTCCGACCATGAAAGGAGGGCAAACAACCATTGAAGTGCATTTGATTGATTTTTCTCAAATGATTTACCATCAAACCATTGAAGTTGAATTTGTATATTTTCTCCGGGACAACAAAAAGTTTGAAAACCTTGAAGCATTGAAAACTCAACTTGGTATCGACCAACAACAGACAGCAGCCATATTAAAATAATTCAAAGCTCAATCATTACTTAATTACGCATTATTATCATCAATGGAACATGTTTACAACGCGATCGACCTTCTAAGAGGGATGATTATCAGGCCTTCTTTTAGCAGGGAAGAGTCGGAAGTAGCCAATTTTCTTCAAACACAATGGGAGAAAGAAGGCCATAAAGTTAATCGTGAAGGGAATAACCTCTGGATGATAGCGCCGGGTTTTGATGCCGCCCGCCCCACGATCCTGTTAAATTCCCATATTGATACGGTCAGGCCTGTTTCAGGTTGGGAAAGGGATCCATTTTCTCCTAAAGGCGATGGCGATTACTTATTTGGTTTAGGCTCATCCGATTCCGGCGCAAGTGTGGTGTCTTTATACCAAGCGTTTGTCATTTTAAGCGCCCAAAATCAACCTTATAATTTAATCTATGTCGCTTCGGCTGAAGAAGAGATTTCGGGCGAATACGGGGTGGAATATGTGTTAAACTATCTTCCTCCCATAACCTTCGGGATTGTTGGCGAGCCTACCGGCATGCATCCCGCAATTGCCGAAAAGGGTCTGATGGTATTGGATTGTATCTGTCACGGCGTATCCGGACATGCTGCACGCAATGAAGGCGTGAATGCGATCCTGTTGGCGATACAGGCAATCAACAGCCTCAATGACATATCTTTTCCGCAGCAAAGTGATTTTTTAGGCCCCGTAAAAATGACAACGACCATGATTAAAGCCGGTGTTCAGCATAATGTGATTCCCGACCGGTGCGAATTTACCGTCGATGTCCGGTCGAATGAGTATTATTCGAACGAGAAAATTTACACTACAATCAAAAATCATTTGGATTGCGAAGTCATTTCACGCGGGTTTCGCATGAATTCTTCGGGTATTGATCCGAACCATCCCTTTGTACAACGTGCAATCATGTTAGGGAAAAAGCCTTACGGCTCGCCTACCTTGAGCGACCAGTCTTTGATGCACTTCCCGACTGTCAAAATCGGACCCGGAGATTCGGCGCGATCACATACGGCCGACGAATACATCCTTTTTTCGGAAATCTCGGAAGCAATTGAACTGTATGTAAGATTATTAGATAGAATTAATCTAAGTGACTTCCATCATTAAAAAAATTCTCGAAACCATCGGTGTACGTTACTTTGTCGCTGCATTGAGTTTAGCATTGATTTTTGTCAATGCTAAAGTTTTGGGTGTTAGTGGTATGGGGTTGGCGGGACTAATCTATGCTTCCGCAAATATTGCGGTAATTTTCAGTAGTGTGCTCTGTGGAAGCACAATCGTCTATTTTATGAACCGGTATGATTTCCGGTATGTCTTTTGGCCTGCTTATGGTTGGGCGTTTACC
Organism: Tannerella sp.; assembly: GCA_031260575.1. Lineage (GTDB taxonomy): Bacteria > Bacteroidota > Bacteroidia > Bacteroidales > Tannerellaceae > Tannerella. The sequence goes on along the minus strand of JAIRJR010000139.1, from coordinate 2,395 downwards.
GGTTCGGCGATTGCTTGCGCCGGAATGATACCGTTGGGCATGTTACCGGCAGGTTTCGAGCCTGATGTTTACGCTTTGGCGGTAATCCTGTCGTTGGTGACCATCCATTCGCGTATCCTCTTGGGAAAAGGCCATATACGAGGATTCAACATCACGTATCTGCTTCAAGGAGGGCTATTGTTTTTCAGCATCCTTTTCTTTTATTTGATCGCCAATGTCCGCGATGTTAGAGGTTATGTATGGGGATTGTATGCGACCAACGGCTTGGCGTGGGGGGTCAGTCTATGGCTGATATTCCCTTATTTTGTACGCCCGTCAACCGATAAACAGCCTGTCCCGCAATCCGTCCGGATATTTTTAAAAGAAATGTTTGTCTATGGATTGTGGAGCAGCGCTGATAATTTAGCAGAGAACCTGACCGCCCGGTTGAATTATTTTTTACTGCAACGGCTGAGTGGTTACAGTTATGTAGGTCTCTTAGACGCAGGAACAAAGATATCCGAAAGTGTATGGCACATCAGCCGCAGCGTCAGTTTCATTTCATTGAGCCAAATAGCCAAAACATCCGACATGGAAGTGCAACGGCGGTTAACCCTTCGTTTTATAAAACTGACATTTTGTGCAATTACCTTTGTGATGGGTGTTGTTTTGTTGATTCCCGAATGGGTATATACGGATTATTTGTTTTCGGCCGAATTTACAGGTATTAGCAAAGTGATCCGCTGTCTTGCCGCAGGCATTATCACATTGGGATGCAACAGTATCTTCAGTCACTATTTTATCGGTACGGGAAAAGTCAAATACAGTACGATATGTTCATGTATCGGGCTTTTGGCCTTATTATTATCGGGTTATTTTTTGATTCCGGCATACGGCGTTTCCGGCGCGGCATTATCAACAAGTATCGCATTTACGGGCATGTTGGCATTCTCGTTGGTCGTGTTCATTAAACTGACCGGAACGAAATTGAAAGAATTCTTTCGGATCCGGTGACTTTTTTTATTGCAACCAAACTTCCGGATTCAACGTATCTTTTTCTTTGCGGATCTCGAAAGTGAGTATCGTCGCATGATCATTTTTTGTATCTGTAAAGATTCTTCCCAGCCTTTGGGATGTAGAAACAGATTCACCGTTTTTAACAAATACTTCGCTCAATTTGGAATAGACAGTCAGATAATTCCCATGCCTGAGAATGATGTTGTGATAATTACTGCCCGGTACCATAAATATGCCGCGCACAACACCATTGAAAACAGCCCTCGCTTCCGTACCTGATTCTGTCTGTATATCAATCCCATTGCTTTTAAGGCGAACGTTTTTATATTGCGGATGCTGATATTCGCCGTAGGGACGTACAATTTTATATTTTCCGGACAAAGGAAAGGGCAGTTTACCCCGGTTGGAAGCGAATTCGCCGGCTAATTTTTGTTCTTGCGGAGTCATCCGGTAACCTCCGGATGATTCGGCTTTTCGCGACCCCGAATCTCTATCGGCGCGGGATTGATCACCGGCTATGATTCTTTCTATTTGACGGTTTAATTCCGTTGCCTGACGGCGTTGCCTGTCTAATTCGGCTTGTACTTCCCTTTGCCTTCTGTTCAATTCCCGGACTTCGGTTCGATAATTTCCTTCCTCTTTACCTAATTGTTTGATTTCCTCTTCTCTGTCACTCAGCAACGCGACTTTTTCCGAACGCGACTTTTCCAGATCCATCTGTTTCCGGTTGAGTTCTTCCTGTTTTTTGATGATCAGGAAACCCCGGCGTTTTTGCCAATCCGCATATTCCCTGATGTAGCGCATGCGGCGGACAATCTGTGAAAAATTGTGCGCCGACAACACGAATAACCACTTATACTGGGAGGTACGACGGGTATACAGTTTTTGTACGGATTCGGCATATCTCTCGCGAAAGTCTTTTAAATCCTTTTCCATTATCACAAGCTCCCTTTGCATCGCTGTTATGTCATGGTCGATAGCGGATATTTCCTGATTTAGCAGATTGATCACCTTTTTGCGGGATTCGACTTGCGCGGATAATAAAGTCAACCGGTTGAGAGAAGTACGCGCCGACGAACGGATCTCATTGAGCAAACGCGTTGTCAACTCAATTTCTTCCATTTTGGCTTTTCGCTGCGATTCTAAATCCCGTGTATTTTGTGAGATTAATGGCGCCGTGGTACATAAAAAAAGCAAAAAATATAAAAGCATACATACAAAGGCAAAAGACGGTCTGTTCCAAAAGTGCGGTTTTCCATCATTGTATGGTTGTGAAGCAATGCCTGCTGCGAGCGAAGCATGGCAGACGCAATCCGGGATACCTGGCTTCACCGGCTTGCTTCGAAGTGGCACCTCGCAATGACAAAAAAGTCTTCTGTTTGCCATTTTCATAGCTTTT
>JAIRJR010000006.1 GCA_031260575.1 Tannerella sp. | reverse complement strand
AATAGAAGGATTTTTATCGTATGAAGTTTTTTTTACCCGAATAGTAATCCCGCTGATTGCTGATGGGTCTTTCAATCGCATGTTCGGTTACGTCAACGGCTATCAAATTAGTTTCCAATGATGTTTTCAGGCTCTGTTCGTCAGGAAGTTCAAGACATCGCAGAAGCATTTTTTTGGTGAATACGTACCGTTTTTGCGCATACGATTCGCTGATACCAAACTGCAATCCAAGTTTGACAAAAGTCGTATAATCACGAAGATATAGAATACATAAAAGCAATTGGTTTTCAGGGCTTAATGAGCATTTCCTGCCCTTATTGCGAGCCCGGTGTTCCGATACGTAAATTTCTATTTCCTTTTTGAATTTTAACAGAATAATCTGAAATGTACCCGGATTCATTCCTGTCAGGCGCAGAAAAACAGCGGGGGGTTGAGACTTACAGGTTGAAAATACATCCATACCACAAAAGTAAATATTTTGCCGTGAACGGCAACTTTTTATTGGAAAGATGTCTAATGGAATTTACCGGATTTATTATCGTCTGTCCTTACCCGGATATGTTGACCATGAGGGCAAGGTTAAAGTTACGGTTGGCGAACCCTGGAAGTTTCTTTTGCCGGTAAGGGTATTGTTCAATTTTGGGAAACTTAATTATTAATTCACTAAGTACATGACAAAAATTTAAAGATGTCGATATTTATTTTAGTGAGTGTGTTTAGTAGTATTTCAGCAATACACTCCAATCCATATTTTGGTAGGCTTTTGGCTCTTCTGCCATGTTTTAGTATTCTAATGGGTTTGATGTTATCATTGACGAACACCCCTACCACATAAGCCCAGGCAAAGGCCAGCATCACTATTGTGAATAGTTTTTGGATTCGATTCAAGTCAGTCAGATGAGTTTGTTCGATATTAAAACCGCTTGATTTGAGTCCTTTGAATGCAGTTTCGATTTGCCAACGCTCTTTGTAGTATTCTTGTGCATCCTCCGGTTTGTTGAAAGAAATAATGATTTGTAATTCCGGTTTTCCGTTCTTTCCTTTAATTTTTGAAGCCGAAAGATAGCACAATTGTCCGTTTACGCGAAAGATTCGATATAGAATTTTGCATTCTCCACATTTAAGTCCGGCAAACATCACAAATGCTTTTAGTTCTCTTCCTGTACGGGGATCATGGATAATAAAATTTTCGCGGATGCGGATATGATATCGAATCTGAAGATCATTCAGATAAGTAATCCAGTGTTCTCCCACGAACTCACGGTCAGCGAGCAGACAATCAATTGTTTCACGCCCAAACAGTCGAATATACCTGTTTATCATCCTGATGCGTTCATCTGTATCCGAATTACCACGCTTATCGAGCATGAGCATCAGAATCGGAAATGCAACCCCTTGATATACTATGGCTAATGTCAACACATTGATGTTTGTTTCTCCGAACTTCCAGTTTGTTCTGTCCATGGTCAGTTTGTATGGGGGCTGGTGGGGCAACATTTTGAAAATAATGTGGGCTATCAAATCGGTATCCAGCAGATAATTTGCCATAAATCTTTGAATTCGCCGTAATGATGATGCTGACTTGGCATCTGTTTCAAAGGCGGTTGCCAATTTTTCAAAACAAATGGTTTGCACTTTGCATAAGGCGCAAAGAAACAGTCCAAAGAATTTGATGCGGGCAAGATTCATTTTCCCCGCTAAATTTTCAGTCAAAACTGAAATTAATTGAGTAGATTTGTACTCGACTTTGAGATGATCTGTATTCATTACAACTGATTGGTTTATAAGTTGTAAAGGTACAAAATCTCAATGTTTTTTCCAAATAAAATCTCGTCTTTTTAGTTGAAATTCAAATAAATACAAACAAACATCGCACATTCCAATCAAACAGAATTTTTAAAAATGTAACATGCTGTATATCAGACAGTTAAAAATCGCCAACGCGCTGTGTATCAAGCAGTTGCAATCTGCGAAAAGTCAAGCGAAACACGGAATTTTTTGTCATGTACTAAAATCATTTCTTTATATTATTTCATTTTATATTTGATAATTCGCATTTTTTAATAATTCAACCCAAACGCCCACAAGGGCAGTACATTTTGATAACCGTATTCAATATCGTCTTTCACGATGTAAGCATTTTTCAGGTCTTTGATTTGTTCTTGTGTCTTGCTTTTTCCGCCAACTTCAAAAGTGATATTGTTAATATGGTTATTGAGCGAAGCCGAAATATTAAAGTCGCCCTTTTCGGAACGATAAACTTTATTTTTAACGCGCATTTGGTTGAAAAAGAAAGTTTCACGAATGTTGCCTGTCTTGGGATTTTCCTCTGCCAGAGCAAAAATTAGATTAGTATTGTCGATATAAACTTTATCCACTTTTCCGAGTTGCCCAATTCCTTCGCCCATATCGCGTAACTGCATCATCAAACCCGCCTGTTCCATAAAATAACAATAATCATCAATATTATTGCGACTTGCTTCGAGCATTCCTGCAATTTT
>JAIRJR010000067.1 GCA_031260575.1 Tannerella sp. | reverse complement strand
CTTTGGTCGGCAAAAAAACGGATTCGGTTGACGCACTGTTTTGCATCGGCGGCGAACTCGTTTTCCCTGCCGCTCTCTTGTTCAATAAAATGCTGGTAGTTATTGTCATAATAGGTTGTGTAGTCTATACCTGTTTTCAATCCGAATCCGGATGTGTAATCCAGCAAAACGTTATGCAACCGGTTGGGCGATTTATTTTCCTTGTGATTGAACGAATGCGAGAACGTGCCGTCAGACCACTCATTATTATCGACTTTGCCTGTTATTTGAGACATGAGGGACAGATTGAGCTGTTCGGTTTCAGCCCATTTATAACCCATACCCAGCCGAAAATGATGGTTGTCCGATTTCCGGTTACCCCTGTTAAATTGCTCAATATTCAGGACAACGCCTTCATAGAGATGGTTAGAATATTGGTCAATAACACTTCTTGACTGTCTGCGATTGTAGGTATAATTGAAATCGGCTGTCAGTTTCGACGCCGGAAGGAGGAAGGAAACGCCTGTTGCAGCATTGGCATAATGTTTTTGTGTGTAGGACGAAGTGGTTTGTCCCTGCAAACGGTCGTTGGATGCGCCGTCTTTCAAAATAAGATTGATAACAGCTCCCCGGACGTGATATTGCGGCGGGGCGCTATACATGATTTCAGCGTTTTGTATCCTGTCGACAGGAATCGTTTTGAGAGCGGCCATCAGGTTTTCGACCGGCATCGACGTCGCCCGCCCGTTGATAATAACCGTTACTCCCAACGCCCCTGCCAGAGCGAGCGCCCCGTCCTGTTCGCGAACGCCGGGTAAGAGGAGCATCGACTCGTAGGCATTGCCTGCTGCCTTGCCGGACAACAACAACTGCATATCGTACGTCATCCTGCCTTCAATCATTCTGACTACCGGTCTTTCACCTTTCACTACAATCTCATTGAGCAGGTTTACATTCTCTACAAGTTCGACAGTCAGCTCATATTCGCCGGAATAGCTTTTTTCAAAGGCTTCATACATCAAATGTTGCACCAGAATGCGATAAGCCGGCATCTCGTTTCGAAAGGTAAACACCCCGATCGAATCCGAAATACCGGCATTCACAAACAACGAATCGGACGTTAACAATACAACCGTTGCAAATTCAACAGGCTCATTGTGGGTGTCAACCACCTTTCCTGTAATTGTTTGCGCATCACTCAGGGTGGAAATAAACGCAAACAGGACAACCGTAAAAAATAAATTTCGTTTCATCTTTGCATATAATTAACAGTTTATGCGGCAAAGAGAATGCCGGCGGTATATATACTTCATTACCGGATACTTATATAATCTTATTTAGTCTTAACCGGAAGGGGGTGCATTTGACTGCGTCGATTTTCAATTCAAATTGTCGCGGTTCGTCATCGAGGAACGAAGCAATCTATTTGTTGTTAAACCCTCATAAAAAAAAAATCAAACAAACGGAAAATGACAGAGTAAACCGTCAGTAGAGACAGAAAATTATCCGTCTCTACGGCGTGATTCCGTTTTTCTACCCATATTAACTCCCTAACGAAATATTTCGTCGTTGACACAACATTGGTTTTTGAAAAAAAATACCTGAAAAGTTTTGTTTTTCAGAATCAGAAAACATTTACTATCTTTGTCTAAATTTTATAACTATATGATATTGAAACAACCAAACAACTTCAATCAATTGGTTGATAATGTTTACCAAACGCATTGCTTGCTGCAACAAACCGCGCAAAAAGCAGTTAATCATTTTCTTGTAATTAAGAATTGGATTACAGGATTTTACATAGTCGAATACGAACAAAAAGGAGAAGACCGTGCTAAATATGGAGAACGGCTCATAGATGAAATGTCCAAAAAACTCAAAAGTAAGAGACTTAAAGGATATTCGCCAATGTCTTTAAGAAATTGCCGCGCTTTTTACAGAGCCTACCCACAGATTCAACAGTCGGTAATTGTTGAATTGCAAAATTCAGGAGTTGAAATCTATAAACAGCTTCCATTTAGTGAAATACAAATTCAACAGTCGGAGACTGTTGAATTGACGGAAGAATATCCCATTTCCAATGAACTATTATTATCACGTTTAAGTTATACGCACTTTGTGGAGTTATTGCGGGCAAAAGAACCTTTGGAGCGTTTATTTTATGAGGTAGAAACGATTAAAAACAATTGGAGTGTTAAAGAGTTGGAACGCGCTTTTGATTCGGGTTTATATGTGCGGACAGGGCTTTCTGCTAATAAAGAGGCTGTTATTACCAAATTCAAAAATCTGAAACCAACACAAACAGCAGATGTAGTCCGTGACCCATATTTTTTGGAGTTTCTTGGATTGGAAGAAAAAACAGAATACAGTGAGACGGAGTTAGAAGAATTAATTTTGAATCATTTGCAGCAGTTTTTAGTAGAGTTGGGAACCGGATTTTGCTTTGAAGCACGACAAAAGCGGATTACTTTCGACAACACCCATTACCGTATTGATTTGGTTTTTTATCACCGTATTCTTAAAAGTCATATTTTGATTGACCTGAAAATCGGCAAGTTCACTCATGCCGATGCAGGACAAATGACTGTTTATCTGAATTACTATAAAGACAACGAAATGACGGAAGGAGATAATCCGCCTGTTGGTATTATTCTTTGTGGTGATAAAAATGAAACATTGGTAAAGTATGCCACAAGTACAGATAATCAATTATTCGTTTCTCAGTACCTTGTCCAATTACCGGAAAAGAAAGTGTTTGAAAACTTTATGAAAAGGGAACTTAATCAATAACTTCAGGTTTATGCAAAAGCCATCGACAGGAGTAAGCGTGATGTGGTCAGTAAGTTGGATGGGACGATTGGGCAACCGGTTGGTAACTTCCGAAAGCATCCCCATGAGGTAGCAATTCTATAAAATCGTTTCTTTTTATATGAAATATTTACTATCGTTTATATACTCTTGGGTAATAATCCTTTGCCCGGCGGAACGAATTCGCCTTTTACGGCAGACAAGGCAGTTCCTATTGCCAATGTTATTCCGGGTTGTTTGGTGGGTTGAAATTCGCTGAAAAGATATTTCATCTCAAGCAAGGGCGTTGAATAAGTAAATTCCCTGCTATCAGGCAAGGGTTTGTAATATCCCCAAACAGAGCCAAAACCAAATTCCAAACGCTTGATAATCACTCATAAAAACAAATTTTCAAACAAAAGGAAAATGACAGAGTAAACCGTCAATAGAGACAGATAATTATCCGTCTTTACGGCGTGATGCCGTTTTTCCACCCTTATTAACTCCCTAACGGAATATTACATTGTTGACACAACATTGGTTTTTGAAATAAAAATATCTAAAAAGTTTTGTTTTTCAGAAAAGAACACATATCTTCGCTGTTCAATCATAGGCGACTTTTTTATTGTGTATGGCTTGAAATAGTGCCATTAGGCACAAAAGACATCGTGGGATAGCGTTTTTGCTATAATTCTTGTCAGTAAAACTTCCACGTTTTTTAAAAACCGAGAATAAGTAGTGGACATTCGCCGTAATGCGGACTTACTTATTTGGTTTTTGGGTTGTGGAAGACCTTACTTGCGGATTTGTAAAGTCCACTTTTTTTTAATTTGTTGAAAATTAATATTTTATATCTTAGGAGTTGTGCCCGACACGGATTAGGGATATTTAGATATGCTGAAACTTAATGGAAAAGTTGTCACAGAATTTCAATGCAGAATGTGCAGGAATTGGAAAGACATTAGTAAAACTAAAACACCATATATGACAGGTAGCACCAATGAGGAGAATGCAGCATATTTGGGTTTTTGCAGCGATCGTTGCTACGAGATGTATTTTGATTTACAAGCTCCATTGTCTTCATTCGCCAAATCTAAAAATATTTGCGCGTTCATAACCTGATTTTTGTGCAAAGATAACTGTTATTTACCGGAATCACCCGAATTTCATTTGAAATAATTTCGTTAACACTAACGCCTGCGCTTTGCCCGGCGGCGGCGGACGACTGATGATGTCGCGTGGAAAGGCTGCCGCCTGCCGTACCTGTCCTTGCGGTAAAGCGGAATATCGCGCTCGATGCCACGCTTGATGGCGCGTCCGGCGGCATAGACTTTATACATTCAAATGACGTTGTCGTAAATCTGTCCCTGTGCATTGGGGGCATCGAATTGCCTGTTGATGAATCATATTGCTCTTTTTCAGGGACAAAGATAATCAATTCGTTTGATTTATGACACGACCCATTACCGGATACTTATATAATCTTATTTAGTCTTAACCGGGAGGAAATTTGTGTGTAAATCATTCAAAATGTACTATCTTTGTATTCCAATACAAGTTGCAATGGATTCAGTGAAAGGAATAAGAAGGAAGTTCATCGCCATCATCGCGGGTATATCGGCGCTTTTTTTTGCGGATATGTACTATTTGGCGAGACTTTATAATGACATCTCGGAAGAATTGGATAAAGTGGTGGTTTCTTGTATTAAAGAAGCTGATATGAAGGAAGTTGTGCATCGCATGGAGTTGATTTCAAACAGGAAGAAAGACAATGGAGAGGGGGGACATACCTTCTCACGAACCATTACACGTTCTTTTGAAGAGGATGACAGCGAAGACGCGGACAGTGTGGAAAACGAATCTGCATTTCCGTTGGATATACTTATCATTAACAGCGTAATCGGTGAAATGAGGGTCGCCATACACCGGTTTGTTGATTCCATCATGCCTGTAATACCACATGTATTAGACAGTTTCATCGTATCCAACTTTCAAGCCAAAGGGATAACAGCCCGGTTGTATTATACGGAACGAGTCGATTTGGCTACAGGAAAAGTAATGGAGACATCCTATTTGGAAACGAAACCGGAACGGACAAACTTTTACCTGCATGAATATGACCCGGAAAACAGGCTTGCCTACCGGATTTATACCGAATCGCTGACAGGAAGCATTGTACGGCGAATGTCAGGTATATTAGCTGCCACATTCCTGATTATTATATTGTTAAGCTAGGCCTTTTGGTATTTTATCCGAACGGTGGTACATCTCAAATCGTTGGAAGAAATGAAAAGCGATTTCACCAACAACATGACGCACGAACTCAAAACCCCGCTCGCCGTCGCTTATTCGGCCATTGATACCCTTTTGAATTTCAAACAAGGCGAAAACAGGGACAAGCGCAACCAATACCTGCAAATCTGTATCGAACAATTGTCACACCTCTCCGGGTTGGTCGAACAAATATTGTATGTAAGCATGGAACGGACTAAAAAGATTACACTTAATAAAGAAACTGTCGAACTGAAACCCTTTATCGCTCAAATAGCCGGCAACCACACCCTGAAAGCCAACAAACCTGTTGATATTCACATTGATATTCAACCCGAAACGTTATCCGTACACGCGGATGCAACCCACTTGAATAACATTATTAATAACCTGATAGACAATGCCGTCAAATATGCGACATCAGAGGAGGCAGTTGAGATTACGGTTGCTTCGTACATGGAAAAAGAGTTTTGCATCCTCTCGGTCAAGGACAACGGAATGGGTATAAGTCCCGAAAATCAAAAACTGATATTCGACCGGTTTTACCGTGTTCCACAAGGTAATCTGCATGACATCAAAGGATTCGGATTAGGATTATCTTACGTGAAATCGATAGTTGAACGGCATGGCGGCTGCATTACCGTTAAAAGCGCGCTGCATAAAGGCGCTGAGTTTATTATTAAAATACCCCAACGATGAATAACAGCAACAAAATGACAACCGACCGTAAAAAAGAAGTAATATTGATTGTCGAAGATGAAGCAACACTCGCATCTATCATTACTGATACCTTGGAGGACGAAGGGTTTGCCGTCGTGAAAGCCAAAGACGGCGACGAAGGCCTGAAACGTTTTTTTGAGATTAAGCCCGACTTGTTGGTTGCCGATGTCATGATGCCGAAAACGGACGGTTTCGAAATGGTACGCCAAATACGCGGAATGGATAAAACAACTCCTGTATTATTCCTCACCGCCCGCTCTTCGACCGAAGATTTAGTGACCGGATTTGAGCTTGGCGCCAACGACTATCTCCGCAAACCGTTCAAGATGCAAGAACTCATCGTAAGGATAAAGTCCCTGCTCAACAGGGCGATAAAAGCAAAAACAGCAGATACCGTATTCCATATTGGACACTATGTCTTTGATGCTGTTGCACAAACGCTCACAAACGCCGGTGTCATGCACGAATTATCCCATCTCGAAAACGAAGTCTTAAAACGTTTGTCGCTGAATATCAATAACATTGTCAACGTCAAAAGTTTGCTTATCGACCTTTGGTTTGACGACAGCCCCTATAACCGCAACAGCCTGCACGGATACATCCACAAACTGCGCAAACTGTTATCAGGCGATGAA
>JAIRJR010000004.1 GCA_031260575.1 Tannerella sp. | reverse complement strand
GTTCGCCCTGTTCGGCGAATTTCTTTCTTTATCGTACAGCATGTGCACCCTAACCGACCCGTCTGGATTATAATCCCAAAAGACCGGCGAGGCATTCTCGAAGTTAGAATTGATGTATTCCACCGGCGACCGGTTCACCTCATCGATGGTGGCAACCGTTTGACCAAAAGAAGAATGGCTCATTCCTCCAAAAAAGAAAACCAAGCAACAGATTTTCCAAAAAATAGTTGATGATAAAGGGTTTAAATTATTCATATATAGACTGTTTGTTTGTGTTACATTATCGGTTTAATACTGCAAATTTATAACATGTTTTTCTAATAACAATATTCTTTGCAATCCGTCTATTAAAATACAAAAAACTGTCTTTAATTGAATTTGGCCGGGTATCTGACGAAATGACACATTTTTTGAAGCATTCGCTAACGACTTAAACATCCTAAAAAGACCGATTCTTGTGGCTGGGTATGATCCGAAATATGCATACTATGCGCTGGCATTTTCATTATTCTTTCTTTTTCTTCGTTTTTCTTTGTGTTTTACCTAAGTACATGACAAAAATTTAAATATATCAAATTCTGATTTGGCAAGCGGGTTGAGCAGCAAAGTTGCGATATGCTCCAATCCACATTTGAGGAAGCTTTTCGCCTTGTTCCCGTGTTTGCATATTCTGATGGCTTTGATGTTATCGTTGATATGAACCCCGACAACATAAGCCCACGCAAAAGCGAGCATAACGACAGTAAAAAGTTTTTCGATTCGTTCGAGGTCGTTGAGGTGTGTGTTTTCGATATTGAATCCGCTGGATTTCAGTCCTCGGAAACATGCTTCGATCGCCCACCTTTCTCTATACGATTTCTTTGATTTTTCCGGCTGGTTGTAGGAGATAATGATTTGCAGTTCCGGTTTTCCGTCTTTTCCTTTTTCTTTTGAAGCCGCGATATAGCAAAGCTGCCCGTTCACCCGGTAGATTCTGTGTTTATACCTGTATTGTCCACACCTGAGGTCGGCAAACATAACAGACGCTTTGATTTCTTTCCCTGTACGCGGGTCTTGAACATAAAAATTTTCTTTTATACGGATATAATATTGTATTTTGCTGCTATTGAGACTGCAAATCCAGTTCCCTCCCACAAATTCACGGTCTGCCAGCAGGCAGTCGATCGTTTCTTTTCCAAAGAGCCGTATATACCGTTTAATGATTTCTTTTCGTTCCTGTGTATCGGAATTGCCTCTCTTGTCAAGCATTGTGATCAGAATCGGGAAAGCGACTCCCTGATATACGACAGCTAATGTGAGCACATTGATGTCAGTTTCCCCGAACTGCCAGTTTGTTCTGTCCATGGCAAGACGGTAGGGCGGTTTGTGGGGGAGCATTTTAAAAATCAATTGTGCTACTAAATCCGTATTCAATGCGTATTCAGCCATAAAACGCTGTATGCGGCGCAATGAGGAACTTGATTTGGCATCCGTTTCAAAGGCGGTCGCCAGTTTCTCAAAACAAACGTTTTGTATTTTACATAAGGCGCAAATAAGCTGGCCAAAAAACTTTATGCGGGCAAGATTCATTTTTCCCGTCAGATTTTCCCTTAAAATTGAAATTAATTGAGTAGATTTGCACTCGACTTTGAGATTCCTTGTATCCATAATAATTGTTTGATAATTAAGTTACAAAGATACAAAATCTCAAAGTCTTTTCCAACTGAAAAATTAATTATTTTCGTTGATTATCATATAATTATAAACAAATATCGCGTCTTCCGGTCAACGGAAAAACGTTCGCTCTCCGGAGGTGTTTTTCATATCGTATTGCCTCAGCAGAAAAAAAATCAGATTCGGATTGAACGCCTGACAAGTTTAAGGGCATTCACTAACTAATAAAAATAGACATACGGCTATCGTCCTACTTCGATAGCGAAATATACAACCGTCCGAAATAAGATGTTCAAAGCGAAAATGCTTTCATGGCAGGGCTTTGGGACTAATAGCAGAGAAAATACCACAGGTGAAGGGTCGATAGAAAATACCCTGGGTTTATTAAAATATAATGTTAATATATGTTAATGCGAATTTTTTTATTGTATTGATAATCATGTATATACGAAATTGATAGATCAACTTTGGATGGATGATTTTTGTCATGTACTTAGATCTGGGGCAGTTCTTTCTCCCTCAACCCCATAAGACTGTCCGATATATAAAATTTCTAAATCTAAAAAATCTGCATTAACTTCCATGCTTTGCACAAATACTCCAACTTTAGCATCAACTAAAACTTTTTCGCCTGCAACCAATTTAAAAATATTATGAGGATATTCACTTAACAATCTTATGTTTTCATGTCCAAAATTATTTTGAAATTTATAATCATATTCTTTTAAGTCTGTCTTTTCTTGAACAACAAAAGTCATTTTTATATAATCCTTACTTATTTCATATTTATCCGCATTAATTGTCAATCGCGGTCTTTTACATATAAAGTATATATGACATGGATTATCTTCATCAAAATAACCTTGTTCGCCAACATAGCTTAATTCAGATTGTTGTAGAATTTGCATTTTATTAAGATTCATAT
>JAIRJR010000411.1 GCA_031260575.1 Tannerella sp. | reverse complement strand
ACCTGCCAGTGCGTGCCGCTCCAGACGAGCCATTTTTTCCACGGTGCAACATACCTGATGTCTTTTCCATGTTCCTTTGCCAATTTTCGGGCTGTTGATGAGTCAGTAATCGCGGATACAATGTATCCGACACATGCCCTTGTTGCAGTTCGTGAACCCGCAGATACACAGCTTCTTCCATTACGCCATGTTTCCGTTCAAGTTCGCTAAACGGCGTTTTCAACGCACTTTGTTTAGTCATAAATGCTCCTAATAATTATTTTGAGGGCAAAAAAAGCCCGTTTTGCCTTAATCAAATATGCAGACTGGCAGGAAAGCATATAAAATGTTATGATGCATATTCATGAACAAGCGGGATTTATCCGAAGCGGATATAGAAGCAAAATTTATAACTCCCGCTTTAATCAAAGCCGGTTGGGATGAAAATGTTCAAATTTCACGGCAAAAATACTTCACAGACGGTCGCATTTATGTAAAAGGCAAAATGACTGTCAGGGGAAAAGCCAAGTTTGCCGACTATCTCCTGTTTTACAAACCCAATATTCCAATCGCTGTAATCGAAAGCAAGGATAACAACCATTCTGTAAAAGCCGGAATTCAACAAGCTCTTGGCTATTCCAATATTCTTGATATTCCTTTTGTGTTTTCAAGTAACGGCGACGCTTTCTACTTTCATGACAAAACCGTAACCAATGGTCAAATCGAAAAAGAAATATCACTTGACGATTTTCCAAGCCCTGCCGAACTTTGGGAAAAATACCAAAAACATAAAGGCCTGGAATGCCCCAAAATGAAGGATATTATATCTTCGGATTATTTCCATGATGGTTCAGGCCGTTCTCCTCGCTACTACCAGCAAATCGCCATAAACAGAACTGTTGAAGCCGTGGCAAAAAAACAAAACCGAATATTACTTGTTATGGCCACAGGCACAGGAAAAACCTATACCGCCTTTCAAATTATATACCGCCTCTGGAAAAGTGGGACAAAAAAACGCATCTTATTTCTTGCAGACAGAACCGCACTCATAGACCAAACAGCACGGGGTGATTTCAGGCATTTCAAAGATGCTATGACCATTATCAAACACAAGAATATCGACACAGCCTACAATATTTATCTGGCTCTGTATCAAGGTCTTTCTGACAGCAAATCAAAAGTCAATGAAATTAGCTCTGACGCTTACAAGCAATTCAGCCCTGATTTTTTTGACCTTGTAATCATTGACGAGTGCCACAGGGGAAGCGCAAAAGAAGACAGTAAATGGCGAGAGATTTTGGAATATTTCAAAAACGCCACCCATCTCGGCATGACAGCGACCCCAAAAGAAACAAACGAAGTTTCCAACATTGAATATTTTGGCGACCCAATTTACACCTATTCCTTAAGACAAGGTATAGATGACGGTTTTCTCGCTCCCTACAAAGTCCTAAAAGTAACCCTCGATATTGATGCGGAAGGCTGGCGACCACCAACAGGATTCTTGGACAAAGACAAAAACCCTGTTGAAGACAGAATTTATAATAGAACCGATTTTGATAAAAATATCGTTATTGATGAACGCAGGGAACTTGTTGCAAAAAAAGTAACAGAGTTTTTGAAAGGCAATGACCGTTACGCTAAAACAATAGTTTTTTGTATAGACATTGAACACGCCGAAGGCATGAGGCAGGCTCTTATAAATGAAAATGCTGATATGGTTTTGAATAACAACAAATACATCATGCAAATAACAGGTGATAATGACGAAGGCAAAAAAGAACTTGATAATTTTATTAATCCTATGGAAAGATACCCCGTCATTGCAACAACCTCAAAACTTATGACTACAGGCGTTGACGCTCAAACCTGCAAGCTCATTGTTCTTGACAGCAATATTGGTTCCATGACCGAATTCAAGCAAATCATCGGCAGAGGAACGCGCATTAACGAAGAATACGGAAAAACTTATTTTACCATTATGGACTTCCGAAATGTTACAAATCTTTTTGCCGACTCATCGTTTGACGGCGATCCTGTAATGGTAAAAGATATAGCCGAAAATGATGATATTTCCAATGTTGACAATCTCGAAGATAATACAACAATAATAGACCCGCTTGATGGTGAAGAAATAGAATTTTCAATGCCGGAGGGCGAAGCTGATTTCAGCGGTGAACCAAAACCTGAATATGGTTCAAAAGAAAAAATTCGTGTAGATGGCGTTGTGGTAAAAATCGTAAATGAAAGGGTTCAGTATTTAGGCAGCGATGGAAAAATCATTACAGAAACTCTAAAGGACTACACCAAGAAAAATGTCCTTTCACAGTATTCTACTCTTGATAGTTTTTTAACGTCCTGGAACAATGCAGATATAAAGAAAGCCATTGTAGACGAACTTGAAAGTCAGGGCATATTTTTTGATGCCCTAAAAGAAGAAATCGGAAAGGATTTTGATCCCTTCGATCTTATCTGCCATGTGGCGTATGAAGCAAAACCCCTCACTCGTAAAGAACGGGCAAACAATGTAACCAAACGCAATTATTTTGTAAAATATGGCGAACAAGCACTTGCTGTAATTCAAAGCCTTTTGGACAAATATGCAGACAGCGACATCTTTTCTATTGAAAGCCTTGAAGTGTTAAAACAATCACCAGTAAACCAACACGGAGCACCTCTGGAAATTATTAAGATATTCGGCGGTAAAGAAAAATACCTCAATGTACTTCAAGAATTGAAAACGGAACTGTATAAGGTAGCGTAGCATAAATGAGCAATGTAAGTGCAGTAATCAGCAACATTAGAAACATAATGAGGCAAGACCGCGGTATTTCCGGTTATGCCCAACGCCTTGATCAATTAGGCTGGATTTTATTCCTTAAAATCATTGATGACAAAGATCAGGAATTGGAAGTAATAAAAGACAAATATGTTTCGGTTATTCCAGAGAAATTCCAATGGCGTAATTGGGCTGCAAATTCCGAAGGTATCACAGGGGACGAACTCATACAATTTATTGACAGCAACGAAGCCAAAAACAAAGGGCTTTTTGCAACTCTCCGCAATATCAGCAATCCAACTAATCATGAGCGGGCAATGATAGTTAAAGAAGTTTTCGATGGCTCCAATAACTACATGAAAAGCGGCTACGAAATGCGTAAGGTCATCAACAAGTTAAACGAGATTGACTTTACCAAATCCGAAGACAAGCATATTTTCGGCACAATTTACGAAAGCATACTACAAGAGCTGCGTGATGCCGGGAACAAAGGAGAATATTACACCCCTCGCGCAGTAACCCAACTAATGACCCAAATGACTGATCCAAAATTGGGTGATAAGGTTTTAGACCCCGCAGCCGGAACCGGCGGTTTTTTGACTGCAGCAATTGATCATGTACGAAGCAATTATGTTAAAACAGTTGCCGATGAAAAAACTTTACAAAACTCAATTACAGGCTGGGAACTCAAACCGGTTGCCTACGTATTGGGTTTAACAAATCTAATACTCCATGAAATTGATATACCGGATTATCACTACATAGACAGCTTAAAAAAAGAGTACAATAGCATTGGCAAAAAGGAACAGGTTGATGTAATTCTTGCAAATCCTCCTTTTGGCGCAAGTATCGCCGACGGTGTAGAGACAAACTTTCCGGCTTCTTTTCGCTGTAAGGAAAGCGCTGATTTATTTGTTATTCTTATGCTTCAATTACTCAAACCAAATG
>JAIRJR010000423.1 GCA_031260575.1 Tannerella sp. | reverse complement strand
GAACGCTTCGAACTGATGGTTAATGGCAAAGAAATTGCCAATGCTTATTCCGAATTGAACGACCCCATCGATCAACGCAGCCGGTTTGAGGAGCAACTCCGCCTGACGGAAAAAGGAGATGATGAGGCGATGTATATAGACGAAGATTTTCTGCGTGCCCTTGAATATGGAATGCCTCCAACCAGCGGAATGGGGGTTGGTATGGATCGCTTGGTGATGTTTCTGACAGGACAGGAAAGTATCCAGGAAGTATTGTTTTTTCCGCAAATGCGACCTGAAAACTAATGGTTTATGGTCGTTTTGTTTGAATTTTGGTTTATGGTTTGAATTTGACTATGAATGTATCGGGAAAAATTGCTGTGATAGGCGGAGGAAGTTGGGCGACAGCTTTGGCTAAAATCGTATTAACCTCTCAAAGTCAAATCAACTGGTATATGCGCCGCCCGGATCGGATTGAAGATTTTGTACGAATGAAACACAATCCGGCTTATCTGTCGGGTGTGACATTCGATATCAACCGGATCCGTTTTTTTTCAAACCTCGATGAAGTGGTGAGCGAATCCGACATTTTGATCCTTGCCACTCCTTCTCCGTTTCTGAAACAACATTTCGCCAAATTAAGCGTTCCGTTGAAAGACAAGTATGTCATTTCCGGTATCAAAGGGATTGTTCCCGACGAAAATATGCTGATATCCGATTACCTTGTGAAATTCTATCAGGTTGCGCCTGACAACATTGCCGTATTGGGAGGTGCCTGCCATGCCGAAGAAATCGCTTTTGAGAGGCTTTCGCATCTTACAATCGCTTGCAGGGATTTGAAAAAAGCGGAATCCATAACCACCATATTCAATAATTCTTATTTAAAAAGTTCGTGTTCGCAAGATGTGACCGGAATAGAATATGCCTCCGTACTGAAAAATGTATATGCCATTGTTGGCGGAATTTATCATGGAATGAAATACGGTGATAATTTCCATGCTGTTTTTATTTCGAATGCCATCCTTGAAATGCAACGTTTTTTAAATATCGCCCACAAAGAAGTCCGTGAAATAACCGGTTCCGCCTATCTGGGCGATTTATTGGTGACCGCTTATTCGCGTTACAGCCGGAATCGTATTTTGGGGACGATGATTGGGAAAGGTTATTCCATCAAGACCGCCCAAATCGAAATGGAAATGGTTGCCGAAGGGTATTACGGAACCAAATGTATTCATGAAATCAATGCGAAATACCAGGTTGAAACTCCCATTCTGAATGCTTTATATGCTGTTTTGTATGAACGGAAATCGCCATACGAGATCATGCCTCGTTTGGCCGAAACCTTTAGATAATGAACAATAAATGGTGAACATTTTCTTATTTTTTCACTCTTAATTTTTAATTCTTAATTGATAATTGATATGATACAATTAGACATCACAAACATTTACCGAACTATTTCCCACGAACAAATAAACGCCCTCGAAGCTGAAGCCTGTAAAAGCAACAATATGCTCCATGATGGAACCGGAGCGGGTAACAACTTTCTTGGATGGTTGAATCTGCCTTCATCTCTCTCTCCCGGACAACTGAAAGATATTGAAGATACGGCGGAAAAGTTGCGTTCCCAATGTGAAATGGTTGTGATCATTGGTATCGGTGGTAGTTATTTGGGAACAAAAGCTGCCGTTGAAGCCCTAAGCAACAGCTTCGACTTATTGCAAAACGAACGCAAGCATCCCATTATTCTTTATGCCGGCCATCATATTGGCGAAGACTATCTCTTTGAATTAAGCAATCTGTTGAAAGGGAGGAAATTCGGCATCATCAATATATCCAAATCAGGGACAACCACCGAACCTGCGTTGGCATTTCGCCTTTTAAAAAATCAATTGGAAGAAGAAGTTGGCAAAGAGATTGCACGGCAACGCATAGTAGCCATAACGGATAAAGCGCGTGGCGCACTTCGCAAATTGGCTGATAATGAAGGATATAAAACATATATAATCCCTGATAATGTTGGAGGACGCTTTTCTATATTCACTCCCGTCGGATTGTTGCCGATCGCGGTTGCAGGTATCGACATACAAGAACTGGTGAAAGGTGCTTCAGCAATGGAGAAAGCGTCAGCCCAAAATATTCCGTTTGCCGAAAATATAGCCGCCCAATATGCTGCCACCCGGAATGCGCTGTATGCCAATGGGAAGAAAATTGAGATCTTAGCCAATTTCAATCACAAACTGCATTTCGTTGGCGAATGGTGGAAGCAACTGTACGGCGAAAGCGAAGGAAAAGAGAACAAAGGGATTTTTCCTGCTTCGGTCGATTTGACGACCGACCTGCACTCTATGGGACAATGGATCCAGGAAGGTGAACGAACCATTTTTGAAACGGTTGTCTCAATTGACGAGCCTGACCACATAATATATATTCCTTTCGAAGATGCCGACCTTGACGGATTAAACTACCTTGCCGGAAAACGGGTTGACGAAGTCAACAAAATGGCCGAACTCGGCACACAAATGGCGCATGTGGACGGGGGTGTTCCCAATATAAAAATCCGTCTGCCTAAACTGGATGCTTATTATATCGGCCAACTGTTCTATTTCTTCGAAAAAGCCTGCGGCATAAGTGGATACATGCTTGGCGTCAACCCTTTCAACCAACCCGGCGTAGAAGCGTATAAAAAGGAAATGTTCAAACTGTTGAAGAAACCGGGGTATTAAGGAAATACAACAATTTTTCTATACTGCATGGGCAGTTTGGTATTATTTTAATGCGTTTGCCCTGTTCCTACCACGAATTTCGTTGTTTCTCTGCCATCGGTAACGATATAAATTCCGATGGTGCTTAGGGGAATATATTCTACTTCAGCTTTGGCGATACCCTGATATACAAGTAGTCCGGCTATGGAATAAATGCGTAGCAACGCACCTGTTCTGAGCCCGGCGACATGCAGGATACTGTTGGATGCGTACACTTTCAATGTTTGGGTTTCTATTGTTTCTATGCCGGAGGGTTCGTACTCGATAATCGTTCCGAAATCCTTCCATACATCCGCCGCCTCATAGCGAGTTTTCGTTCCATTCGGGACATGCAATATGGTGGTTGAAAGATCTACTTTATCAAAAATATTGTCTGCTTCGACTGATAAAGGCGTATTCCATTCAACCGTCAGATCTTTTAAACCGGTGCAAGCGCCAAAGGCAAAGCCATAAATCAGTTCGACCGATCCGGGTATCGTCAAGGCAGTAAGGTTAACGCATCCGTTAAAAGCGTTGCTCGAAATCGTTTTTACCGAGTTTGGAATGATAAGCGTTTTGAAGTTCGCATGATAACATGCACTTCCTGCGATTGTTTCGACTGTTTTCGGAATTTCAAACGAGTCGCCGCTTTTGTTTTCGGGATATTGGATGAGTAACGTCTTATCTTTGTCATATAATACCCCGTCAACCGATGAATAGTTGGCATTATCCGGATGCACATGAATAGACGTAAGTTGTTCGCATACAGCAAAAATTAAGGTTCCAATGTGTGAAACCGATGCCGGTATTTCTAAAACAGGCAGATTCACACATATATTGAATGCTAAATCACCTATGGTTATCAAACCATCAGAAAGTGTTATATCAGTCAGTTGATTACAGTTGTGAAAGGCGAAACTCTCAATAATCTTAACAGAGTTTGCCATCGTGACGGATTTAAGCATCACACAATGAGCGAAACCCCATGATACTATACTTGTAACATTCTCTCCAATTACTACGGAATGTATATCTAACCTATGTTGCTCTATCATTGCAAACCATTCTTCATTAGGCATATCTTCTGATTCGGCAGTGGTAGTAACAGTCAAAACGCCTTTATCATCTAACGTAGCTGTCATTGTATCGGTTAAATCCCAGGTTTGTCCCCGGCTGATTGTTGTGCAAATAAAAAAAGCGCAAAAATAAAAAAAAGTTCTGTGTCTCATGTTCAACGATTTAAAAGAATTTATAATGGATGCGAAAATAAATATTAAATTATGGACCTTTTATTGGTGTTGAGGTTTAAGTAAGTCATTTACCGTTTTTACCGGATTGAACGTTTCAATCGGAACTTCTACGAAAACAGTGTTCCAATCGCTCATACTACCATTCCACAAACCGGGAAGTTCGAGCGCTTTCAATTCGCTGCCATCTTTGCTTTTTTTAGAAATAAAACCCGTATTCTTATCCACATAATCGGGTAAATGATATTTTGTTCCGTCGGGTCTTTTAAGCGCACAGACCAAATCGACAGGATTAAAGTGTGTACCTGAAGCATATAAGGCTTGAACTCCGGGATTTTCCTTGTCTAATTGCGATTGTTCCACAATTTGCAGCGAAAAGGTACCATCCGGATTGACCGCAAAGAAAGGTCCTCCTCCCGGTTCGCCATCATTCAATACCATTCCACAGATACGCAATGGACGCAACAATTTCCGTTTGAGATAAAGAATCAGCTCCGCATCTTCTAATAGTTTGGTTTCCGGATTCTTAATACACAATTCGTTTTGAAGAAAATAAATCATCTCCTCTACTTGTCTGTGTGAATAATCGCCTCTTTCAATTAATTCGAGGTAATCGAAAATCTTTTCCCGGATATCTACCAATACCCCTGCCAACACTTTTTTATACATCACCGTTTTATCTTTCAGATGGTCGGGCATCACGTTATCAATATTCTTGATAAAGACCACATCAGCATCAATTTGATTTAAATTGCCGATCAGCGCGCCATGCCCTCCCGGACGGAACATCAACGACCCGTCGGCCTCCCTGAAAGGCCGGTTGTCCATATCGACTGCAATGGTATCAGTCGAGGGGTCTTGCGTACTGAATGAAATCACATAGTTTACATTAAATTTTTGTTCGTAGAATTTACATTTTTCCGCAACCGTCTTTTCAAACAACGGCAGATGACCGGCAGAAACCGTCAGATGAAGGTTTACCTTCCCCATTTTGTTTTTGGCATACAAAGCGCCTTCTACCAAATGTTCTTCCAGAGACGTCCGCGCTCCCTCCGCATATTGATGAAATGCCAATAAACCTTTCGGCAGCGCCCCATAACCTAATCCTTTGGTTTCGAGTAGATTTTTGACAACTATTTTGTAATTCCCTTTAGCCGTCAACGACTGTATGTCCTTTCCTTCATTTTGTCGGCATTGTTCGTCGAGCGCCTCATAAAAAGCAAAATGCGCAATTCGTTCGAAAAAAAGTTTCTCAAAATCAGTGGTTGGACATTGATAATCGGCAGAAAGAAATGTAAAAAGATTTTTAAACATCCGGCTCGCCGCACCCGATGCAGGCACAAATTTAAAGATGGTTTTATCCTTCTGAAGATAGTCGTCCCATTTTTGAATATAATCCGCACATTGCGAAGCCGAAATCGTTTTTATACCCCTTTTAATGGTAGCCGGGATTTTTACATCAAGAAAACCAAAACCTTGAGCAAAGCAGGCAAGCTGCTCATTTATAGCTTCTTCAGAAATGTTTTTCTCAGCCAATTGTTGTCGGTCGTTGTTTGTTAACATATATTTGATAGATTGAAAGATGCACAAAAGTACGAAAAAAACCTTTATTTCAAAGTTTTTTTGCATTTCACGGATAGTTTAGCGTTTTTTGTAGATAAAAAACACACCCTTTTCAAGGATCGCGCACCTGAAACCTGTGCTATTTAACTTCAATCTTTTGAATCGCATGCACTATCGCCCCGTCTGCTCCAATCCCTTCGATTGTTATCAGATACCGACCCGGCAGGTCGGAAGTGGTGAAAGGGATGGACAATTCGGTCTGTCCGGCGCTTTGTATCGAGGATTCCCAGAGGACCTCCTCTAATTGTTTTCATGATTAAAATCGATTATTCCCAAAGTTTTTTGCATTTAACAAATAGTTTACCGAATTTTGCAACAAAAAGTAATTCTTAATATTTATTATAAAATGAAAGTATTTGCATCTGTGACCCACAGACCGGGTCAGTTATCCATTGAAGAAGTAGAGTTAGCTGCACCGAAAGCATCTGAGGCGCTTATTAGAACCATTGCTTGCGGGGTTTGTCATACCGATGCAGCTGCTTTACACGCTTTTATTCCGGTAACGCTCCCGATTATCCTGGGGCACGAAGGAGTCGGTATCGTCGAAGAGGTGGGAAGCGAGGTGACAACACTGAAAAAAGGCGATCGTGTGATTATGTCGTTTCCATCGTGCGGCCGGTGCAATTACTGTCGTGATGCCCGTCCGTATGCCTGCGATAACCTGAATACATTGTTCTTCGACGGTACGTACAACGACGGCACAAAACGGTTTTCGCAGAATACAACCGATATTTCTTCGTTTTTTGGGCAAGGCGCCTTTGCCGACCATGTGATTGTCGATGCACGGAATGCCGTAAAAGTAGATATTGAGCGTGACGGTGATTTAGCCAATTTGTGTTCGCTGGGTTGTGGCGTTCAATCAGGCGCGGGGGCTGTATTAAACCGTATAAAACCCAAAAAAGGTGATTCAATGGCTGTATTCGGCTGCGGTGGAGTCGGGATGAGCGCCATCATGGCGGCTGCCATCGCTGAATGTGATATAATCATTGGAATAGACATCATACCCGAAAGACTTGAACTTGCCAAAGAA
>JAIRJR010000363.1 GCA_031260575.1 Tannerella sp. | reverse complement strand
CTCAAAAATATTGGCTGTATGGAAAATCAAACGGTAAAGCGATGCCGGTTTGCCGTTGAAGGTAGTCCGGTTATAAGATATACGTGCTTCTCCTGCACGCGGCATCAATATTCCCCATTTCAAATACACATCATATTTGATTTCCTCTCCCGGATTCAGTGTCATAAACCGGGGAAAGTATTGCGCTTGAATATTTAACTGAACGAAGAAAGCGCAAGTAAAAATCAGAAATAATCTTCTACAATCCAATTCCCCGGCCCAAACCGCCCAAGCCTCCCATGCCGCTTGAACTGCGCGATTGTTGCGATTGTCCTTCTGTTTTGTAATCACGTCTTGGTCGTGTGACATCTTTCGGTTTATTTTTAGTTATATCCATCGGTTTTTGTTTGCTAAGCGGAGCGGATAATACATTCCACGTTTCTTGACTATCCCAGTTTGCACGCATCTCATAGAAGACGGGCGAATAATAGACTTCTTCGGGATATATTTTTTTCGCATAATTTCCCGTATCCCATATCCCGTTTTCGTTGACATCGACTATCAGGCGTACATAGTATTTGTCGGGCTTTAAATTCAAAAAGAGTACGCCTCCGTCTTTTACAATTGCCTTTCGTACGGGTGCATCGCTTGCGTTCAACAATTCAACAAAAGCGGGTTCCGAAATCCCTTCAATATTCAGGTAAAAATTTCCGTAAGTATCTTTCGATTTCATTTGAAAAGCCGCCTGAAGTGTATTGTTCCACTTTCCATAGATACTGTAAATCTGTGCCGAGTCAACATTTAACCGGTAGCTTTCGTCGTATTTCCAATTGCGTTCGATGTAATATCTTAAAACATTGACACTGTCCTGCCGGAAATCGAATTCGACCGGATTCCATAACGTATCCTGCTTGATCTCCAATTGAAAAAAATCTTTTGTGATATCAAGTACAGGCTCCGGGAAAGTAATCGAAATCGTATCAAAGACCTCGACCAACCCTGAAGCCGAAACATTCATTGTCAGGAAATCAATCGGCGGCGGTTCGTTGTTTCTTGATCTTCGCTGCGGGACAGCTTGCTGTCTGCGGGCAATCAAAGGAACGGTATCGGTCTGAAGTTGAAGCTGCAACAAAGAATCAGTCCGAAAATAGGTGACAGATAAATGTAACGTATCCTTATTCGAGATGATCGAATCTTTTATCCAATAATTGACAATAGCAGGATCGTCGGGTATCTGTGTGATCGTCCAGTCGTCTCTCGAATCCTGATTATTAAGTAATTCGATTATAGGTAGCGAATCCGGAGGCGCATTGAATTTTAATGTGAACAAATGTCTTTGCGAACGTTCGGGACGGAGCATGTATTGTCGTTGAAAATTTTCCTTAAAAAGACGGAGTACGATATCATCCGGAGTAAAACGGGTATAACCAACTACATGAACCGTATCAACGGTCAATGAATCTTTCCGGATGGTGTCATTCCGGATTGCCGGTTCGAAACCCGGGATGATAAGCGTATCAAGGAAAGCGATGGCTTCGCCCGGCTGGTCGAACAAATAATCACGGTTGATGTCGTTCAACGCATAAATGCGGTATGTGCCTTCAGACACATTGCGGATGGTAAATAACCCCTTTTCGTTTGTCTTTGAGGTTCGCAAAAAAGGCGTTGTCGTAAAAGCCGAATCTGCCAAATCCTGATGTAAGCCGACAAGGATTCCGGCCATCGGCTCCAGATTGCTTGCATCCAGTACAATACCCGAAACTTCCAACGAGTCGATTACCTCGCCGGTAGAAAATGCAAAACTGAA
The DNA here is from genome assembly GCA_031260575.1 of Tannerella sp. Taxonomy (GTDB): domain Bacteria; phylum Bacteroidota; class Bacteroidia; order Bacteroidales; family Tannerellaceae; genus Tannerella. The sequence continues at coordinate 2,065 of JAIRJR010000363.1, read as the reverse complement.
ATTTTCAACCGAATTTTTCTCGTTGTTATCTACGATTGAGCTTGTAAAGTCTATTGTATAAGTCACATCCGGCTTAAGTGTATCCTTTAATTCGACAATAATCTTTTTCCCTGCCGTACGGATTTCGGGCAGATTTTTTTGCGGTGGCGTGATAATCACATTTTCGGAAGGTTGTTCTATCTGAACCAATTCGTCGAAGATGATCTCAATTCTCTTTCCGGTAAAATTGGTCTGATTCATTCGCGGTGTGCTACGGAGAAGTATGGGAGGTCTTTCATCATAAGGCCCTCCGTTGGGTGATGCCATATTGGCGCACGACATCACATAGGCTGCGATCACCCCAACAACCGCCAAACTTCCAATCCCATGATTAAATTTGATTTTCATCTTCCTACCGCTCAAATGACGGACAAAAATAGGCAAAAACGTTGAATGTAGCAGATATAAAGGTAAAAGTTTACAAAAAAAAGAAAATGGATATTCTACCTTTTGTTTTGTGATTCGCCTGGGATTCGAACCCAGGACCCCATCCTTAAAAGGGATGTGCTCTACCTGCTGAGCTAGCGAATCGTCCTGAAAAAGCATTCTTTTTGTCAAATGCGGGTGCAAAGATAGCACTTATTTTTGCAACAAACAAAACCTTTTTCACTTTTCAGCAATTCAGCGAGAATTTTCTTGTCTTGTCTGCGCTTGTTGTATTTCCAAATTTGTATGTTTTTTTAAGTTTCGATAATGCAAAGATACGGATACTGTTTTGAATAACAATCTATTTACAACAGCCGCCGGTACAGGAAGTGCTCCAATGTTATACGTTCAATTAAACAGAGAACAATAATCCGAACTACCCCAAAATTCAAAGCAAAATCAAAGAGTTCATGAACTACGGTATGATTGCTGTATAAATGGGATTGTTTTTATAACGGACTGTACGTTATCTTTTCGTTATTGTGGCTTGGTTCATTTTGACAAAGACGAGTAAACTTTTGTGTTTACTCGTCTTTGTATGTTCGTCAAAAGCAATCCCTCATGCCGTTCTTTTATTGTATTTTGATTCGGTTATTTAACTCCGTTTCTTACCGGGGAAACAGAATATGAAGAATGAGTAAAACATCGTATCAAGTGACACGACACTGAATCTCTTGCTTACTGTTTTCTCATCTCGCCCGTCCCATTTCTTCCTCAATACCGACACTGCGGTTGCGTGCGCCACGGATTTGCTGCGAACCGAAACTATATCGCGCGGTAAGCATTATGGTACGCTGATTTTGCTCTTGTTTGATGGTTTGATTAATGTTTCCGAATTTCATCACCCCTTTGGATACCATCGAATTGAATATATCGTTGCCTGATAATGACAGGCTCAGCCGGTTAGCAAGCAATGTCTTTTCTATTTGGCCGTTCATCATCCATAAAGGATCCATATTTAATATTCCCTCCCATGGCAGTTTCATCCATATCATCTGCACGTTGGCCCTGAAAGTCGGCGAGAAAGAAAAATTATGATACAGACCTGCAAATCCTGAAAAATAATTATTCAGGAACTGTTCGCCGCTGTGACGCGTATCAGCCTTGATATAGGATACTTCCGGAGAGAGACTTACATTGTACCATTTGGCAACCTGCACAGGAACAGAAAGGCTCAACGTAAACTGTTCCCTTTTCCCGATATTATTTGTAGTAAGCCCCATCGTGCGGTTTGCATCATCCTGTATATAATCCTGCTGAAAGATGTCGCTTATCACATTGTAGCTCAGGTTTGCGGAATAGCGGTTGATAGTATACCTTAATGCCACCGTGTTGATATAGGACGGCGCCAGGTCGGGATTACCGCTTTGATACGTAAACGGGTCGGCGTACATACGGAACGGATTTAACAGGTTGTATCCCGGCCGGTTGATTTTGCGCGAATACGAAAGATTCAAAGCCTGTTTTGCATTGATTTGGTATTGCAAGTATGCGCTTGGAAACAAATCAAGATAACTGCGTGTAAACGTAGTATCCATCGTTGGCGACTCGCCCTTGAGGGAGGTATATTCGGCACGCAACCCTGCCATGGCAGAGAATT
>JAIRJR010000074.1 GCA_031260575.1 Tannerella sp. | reverse complement strand
CACAGTTTAACATTTGAACCGGCGTTTACCATCGAAAATTTAACATTATTTATGTTAACAGCTATGAATCGCTGCAATGTGGGTTAAGATGTTGCATCTTGAGCCTGACAATAAAAAGTTCGATTTTTATTGCCCTGATGACTTTGGTGATGATTTCCTTGTCAACATTCACCTCGATTTTGCCCATCAGACAATCATCCAAATCATTGAGCATCACGTTCAGCGCCCTGAAAATCATGATGACTGCGTGTTTCTTATTAGAACAGTATTCGATTAACCTGTCCTTGAAAGCATGATATTTTTCATGCTCATTTTCTGCAATTTCGTGTAAAATCTTTTTAATGTCCATATTATTATTTTTTAAAATTTATTATTTTGATGTTTTAAAAATACACCATTCTAAAGCCTATATCCTATATCCAACCCTATAACCTGCTTATGCAGAATATTTTCAATACTATTTACGCTTGCGAAAGGGTTACACAAACTTATTATGAACTCAAGGAAAAGCACCGGAACGATAGCAAAAAGTACCAAAACAATAGCGAATAATAGCGAAAACGTCTATTTTTCCGATTTTTCAGCAATGAAATTAAATGAAAAACCATGAAAACCAGTGTTTCAATACAATTTATCTGCCTCGTATCCTAACCAATTCAAAATTTCTACAATATCCGCTTCCGTCAATCCGATGCACTCAACCCGCAATACCCTGTCGCAATCTTCAAGGTCAACATTCCATTCGATAATTTGAATGTGGCTGTCGAGCAATTTGGCTGCCTTTTCGACATCCGACCGTGCTGCAAGAGATGTTTTCAATACAAGTATTTGTTTCATACACTTTTGGATTTCCGTTTTCTTTTAGTTTTCCACGGTTTTTGTATCAAAATGGCGATTATCAGGAGAGATACATACCAACAAGTAACAAAAAAGTTTTGAACCACTTCAATGACCGATTTGAGATTTTTATTGCCATGATTTCCTTTCGTTTTCATTATTCATACATTTTTTGCATCATGCACGACGTCCAAACCGCACCCTCACTCTATCCACACAATAATACACCACCGGCACCACCACCAGCGTCAGCAGCATCGAACTTGTCAGTCCGCCGACGATGACCCACGCCATACCGTTCTTAAATTCTGCGCCGTTGCCGGTTGCCAAGGCGATGGGCAACATGCCGAATATGGTGGAAACGCTGGTCATCAGGATAGGGCGCAGGCGTTCTTTTCCGGCTTCTATCAAAGCATTGAAGGTGTCCATGTTTTGCTCGGCGCGAATGGTTTTGGTAAAGTCAATCAATAAAATCGCATTTTTCGCTACCACGCCAATCAGTGCTATTAAGCCGATGATGCTGAAAATGGTCATGCTATGTAAAGTCAAGCCCAATGCAAGGAACGCGCCAATCAACGCAAGCGGAACAGAAACCAACACTACCAAAGGGTCTACAAGAGAATTGTAGAGAATGACCATCGTTAAATAAATCAATACGATAGCCGCTAAAAACGCAAATCCCAAACTGCCGAAAGCATCGGCTTGTTGTTTCATTGCGCCGCCTTCGATAATGGAAACGCCTTCGGGCAGGCGTCCGCGTATGGCGCTCATTATTTCGCTGCCTACCGTTCCCGTCGGTCTGCCGATAACGTTCGAGCGCACGGTGATGGAAGCCATACGGTCGGTTCGCTCCAAAGCGGAGGGTCCCAATCCGTACACAACTTCGGCAAACTGGCTTAACTCGATAAGTTCGCCGCGTTTGTTCAAAAAGGTCAGTCGCGCCACGTCTTCGGCGTTGGTTTTGTCGAAATCGTCGAGCGCAACGCGGATGTCGTATTCAAAGTTGCCATCGGCATACTGCAAGTCGCTGTTTCCGGCGAGCGACAAACGCATTGCCACACCCACTTCGGCAGGCGACAATTCCAAGAGCGACATTTTATCGCGGTTTAAAATCACGCGGACTTCCTGATTGGGGTCGTCAATCGAAAAACTGGCGTCGGCTGTGCCGGGCGTCTTTTTAACCACATCCAGCAGTAAATTTGCTGCCTCTTCCACTTTTTCAAAATCCGCTCCCTGAACTATCAACTGCACAGGCTCCGGCGCGCCGCTGCCCGCCACTCCCGTAACGCGCACCCGCGTCCGTATGCCGGGAATTTGCATGATTTCTTCCCGCACCTGTTTGGAAAAATCGTACACGTTTATATCGCGCTTTCCCTTGTCAATCATTTTGATGGTAACGGAAGAAACGTTGCTTTGCGAGCCGCCCGACTGTAAGGCGCTTCTTCCGTCCGTCCCGATATTGGTATAAATATAAAGGATTTCGGGTTTGCTTAAAAGAATTTTTTCTACCTCCATCATAATTAAATTGTTCTCGGCAATAGTTATTTGCGGGTTCATGTCGATATTGACCATAAAATCATTGTTGTCGAAGTCGGGGAAGGGAGCAACGCCGATTATACCCAGCGGAAACAGCGCAAAAGAGCCAATCAGAAGCGACAAGGTGATGGCAAACACAACCAATTTGTGTTTCAAACTGTATGTGAGAACATTGACGTAAAAGACTTTAAGGCTCTCGAATATTTTCTCAATGCCTCGTGAGAAACGGGCAGATAAGGTCGGGCGGGTTGTATCGGACAATTTTCCAAAACGCGACATCACCAGCGGCGTAAACGTGAACGAGCCGAGTAAACTGACCAAAAGGGCAACAATAATGGGAACTGCGAACTCCTGTAACATCTTGCCTATCATACCCTGACTGATTGCCAAAGGCATAAAAACCACCACAATCACAACGGTCATTGCCACAACGGTAAACATAATTTGCCTGCAACCGTCGAACGCTGCCTGCGCTTTGGTTTTTCCGCGTTCCAAATGGTGGTACATATTTTCGATGATGACTATGCTGTCGTCCACCAAAAGACACACCACAAGCGACAAAGCGAGCAACGACATCAAATTGAGCGAGTATCCCAAAACATATAGCGCAATGAAAGCGGGAATAATCGAAAGAGGTACGGAAATCATAATCATCAACGCGCTGCGTATGTTGTGCAGGAAAATGAAACAGACGAAAGACACGATGATTATCGCCAAAATGAGGTCGAAAACGACTGCGTTGGCGGTAGCGCGGGTGAAAACGCTGTCGTCGGTAGCAATTTCAAATTTTACATGATGGTCAGCAAATTCTGTTTCGATAGCCGCTAATTCCATTTTTACTAAATCGGTAACTATCACGGTGTTGGCGTCTCTTTGGCGTTGGATGGTCAGACCAATGGCGTCCTGCCGGTTGAAACGGTTGATAAAACTCGGCTTGGCAATACCGTCGTGTACTTCGGCAACGTCTTTTATTCTTATATCGCCGGCATTCGGGATACTCATAATCACCGTATTGCGAAGTTCGTCCAAATCGGTATATTTTGCCGCCAAATGAACTGAAAATGTTGCTTGTTCGTTTTCGATATTTCCTGCGGGGATTTCGATGTTGGCGTTTTGAATTGCCTGAAACACCTGCAATATGGAAAGGTTATAGGATTTCAGCCTTCCGGCATTGATATTGACCTGAATTTCGCGCTCGCTTCCGCCAATAATGTTTACCACGGCAACGCCGTTCTGTTTTGTCAGGCGGGGTTGGATGCGGTCTTCAATCAAATTTTGAAATTCGGTTACGGGCATCGTCGAAAAGGCGGCAATGCGCATAACGGGCTGGTCGTCCAACGAAATTTTATCAATCGTCGGGTCTAATATATCGCGCGGCAGGCTTGATTTGATGGCGTTTATTCTGCGCTGCGCCTCCTGTATGGAACGGTCAAGGTCGGCATTATCGTTGAACTGCGCCGTTACAATCGAAACGCTATTGCGGGAAATGGAAGTTATGTTATCCAAATTTTCCAGCGTAGCGATGGCGTCTTCTATTTTTTGGGTAACCGAAGTTTCCACCTCCGAAGCATCCGCACCCGGATAAACCGTTACTACCGTAATTACCGGAACGTCCAGGCTTGGTATCAAATTCAGATTGAGCATATTGTAACACAGCAATCCGCCAAGCGTCAAAATCGTGAAAACAACCGCTACGACCAATGGTCTTTGTATTGAACCTTTTATCATGAGAATTAAGAATTAAAAATTAAGAATTAAAAATTAAGAATTACGAATTGTGATGTAGAGACGGATAATTATCCGTCTTTACGAATTTAAAAAAAGCGTGTAAACTCTTTGTGATTGGTTTACACGCTTTGTGTTTCGTATGGAATGAAATCTATTATTATTCGTTCAAAAATTTTCGTATTTTTTTGTCGAATGTAAAAACAGTATAATGCTCTTCTTTTGCATAGCCTATAAGGAGGCAGTCTACAAAGTCGAGTGTAGTTACTGCATAAACTCGAAGCGCATGAAGAACTACATCTTTTTGAGCAATGGAAATATTACTCACACGGGATATGTTTGTTACGGTTGTTGCAATGACATCACGTTCTATGCCGTATACTTTTGACAGTACATATACAATTTCTGCAATAACTTCAACAGGAATAAAACAAACCTCGCCCGTCAGCAATTGGTTTTTTACTTCTGCTGACATTGCCGGATTATCTCGCAAAATATACCGCAATATAGCATTTGTATCAAATATGACCATACTTTTCGACGATATTATTTTCCCATGCGTACTCTTCCTTACCCCATAATGCAGGATTGGCATATTCTTGCAAACAGCCTTCCAAACTTTCCGCAGAAACAACCCGCTGTTGAGTCGTTTCTTTTTTATGCGGCATTACAATCAACTCAACCTGTGAGCCATTCGATGCCCAAGGCAAATCCATAAAGGGCGTCAGCATATCAGCGCTAACTATTTTTCTGACAACTTCCATATTATTCACGGTTTATTAATTAATACCCGCAAAAATACGAAAAATTTGTGTAAACCAATATGTCAAAGAACTTAAAAAAAATATGAATGATGAATTAAAAATTGAGGTTTACTTTTGCGCCGTCCGTCAAATTGATTTGTCCGCTTGTTACCACTTGGTCGCCAACGCTCAAACCAGATACGACTTCTAAAAATGTATCGAAATTTTGTCCGGTAACGATTTGCGTCAGTTGGGCAACGCCGTTTTTCACGACATACACCGATGGTTCTCTTACGCTGCTGACAATGGCATTGCGCGGTATCGCCAGCACTTTTTCATTCCTTTCCAAATCAACT
>JAIRJR010000312.1 GCA_031260575.1 Tannerella sp. | reverse complement strand
GTTGCTGAACAATTTGTTTTTACGGGCGAGAAAATAGCCGATAAAAGCCATAATCATTGCCAGTATCGGCATCAACAGGTAGGAGGTAAGGAGGGTAGTGACTGCGCTGCTCATGGTTTCAGTTTGCCTGTAAATACATTTGTTTTTGTTTTTGTATTGAGCAGCCCATATAAAAAGTATATGGCAAGTTGGGTTAATTTACTGCTTTTTTATAGACGAACGTGTTTTTTTCTAATGATTTTCAACAGATTGCAAAAAACCAAGTATGGCAAGAGGAATAAATCCTTTTGCCATACCGGTAAAAATCTGTCCTGTTATTTCAACTCCGGCCAGTTCTGTTCCAGAATGCCATCGCCAAAGGTGATTTTCTGAGCAGAAACGGTCATCGTTATCAGCATCGGGTGATCGCCGACTACATGAATTCCTTCCTCGAGATTAACAATATAGCCGTTTTCCCACTTTAATTCTTTCAATGTGGCGTCTTCATCGTCTTTCTTGAAAGCAATTGACCCGGAATTGGGTTTGAACTGGCTGGCCATTTTCTCAAAAAGAGATACTTTATCGGTTGATTCAACCGTAATATTTATCTTAGCCCCATACAGATTGGAAGACGGGCGTCCTTTCGAATCGACGTCTCTGCATACCGTGAAGTTTGTTTTGATTACATCAAACTCTTCACCTTCATAACTTAATGTTGCTCTAAAAGCCATAGTTTTTGTTCTTTAAGGGTTAAACATAAATTCTACTTAGGCCATTTGTGATCCACTTCAGCTCCCTCAACAGTAATTTTTTCTGCTGATACCACAAAACTGATCTGCATAGGCTCCCTGCCCACAATATCAAGCGATTCATCATAATGAATGATGTAACCGTTTTCCCATTTCAATTCTTTCATCTTGGCTTCTTCTTCACCTTTGTTAAAAGTTATGGTACCGCCACAGGTTTTGAACTGATTGACCATCTGGGCAATAATTTTCGTGTCATCGGTAGATTCAACCGTAACGTAAATATTGCCACCATACACACTGGAGGAAGGACGGCCTTTTGCATCGACGTCCCTGCGAAAGGAATAATTGCAGTCAAGCACATCGTATTCCTTCCCCTCAAAACTCAATTTAGATCTAAATGCCATAAAAAAACGAGGTTTAGTTAATATTAGAATAACGTTTCACAAACATATCCGGTATTTCAAACCACAATAATACGCATATATTTTTGATGGGCAAAATAAATCACGATTTTTTTTGTACAATAATTCTTAAATTTAATGGTTTGGTTTTGTAATGGACATATTACAAGGAATTTAAGTACAGATGATCGGATGCGGACGTTTAGCATATTTCTTTCAAAAAAAACAATGCAAATCAGCCTCACATCGTTTTCCGGATGATGTCCTGAATGACCAAACCGGCCAATGTGAAGCCAAAAATGGCAGTTATATGGACTAATGTGCCGTTTACCTGCGATTTACGGCTATCCCAACAAGTGGTATCCTCCTGTTTTTCCGGTTGTTCTCCTTTGTTGTCCAACAATTCGTCACTGAAGACACACAAAAACTTTTTAGATGGAAGCGTTCCTTTTTTGAAGGTTCGTCGCAAGGCTGCGGCGAGCGGGCATCCTTTTACATTCCAAAATTCAGCCACTTGTATCTTCGTCGGATTCACTTTGAGGGCAGCGCCCATGCTCGAGAAGAATGTGGCTTGTGTACCGGTAGCTGTGCAAATCAAATGGGCTTTATTAGATAAACTGTCAATCGCATCCAAGATATAATCATAGAAAGGCAGGTTGAATGAAATAGCGGTCTCATTATTGTAAATACCTTGTATCGCTGTGATTTGTGCATCAGGGTTAATAGACAATAGACGCGATTTCAAAACATCAACTTTTGCTTGCCCGATGGTTTGGGTCGTAGCCGGTAGTTGGCGGTTGATATTGGTAATGTGGATCGTGTCCGAATCCACTATGGTTAAATGCCCGATACCTGATCGGATCAGGCTTTCTGCACACCAGCTGCCAACACCGCCGACTCCGAACAGAATCACACGGGTGGTTGCTAAATGTTGTGCGGCTTCATCTCCGATCATCAGAGTTGTACGGCTAAAAATTGATTCCCTGTTCAATTCCATACGATTCGGTTTTTCTCCTTTCCTAACATCCCAACCCGTAGCGCTTCATTTTGTTGAACAGGGTTTTGCGGCTAACTTGAAGCGCTTCGGCGGTTAAGGTACGGTTGTAATTGTGTTTGACAAGTGTTTCGAGTATCCATTCTCTTTCTTCCTTTATGTTATTTTCGTTACAATGCGTGTCGGATCCCGGATGAATGATGGGTTCCAAGTGATCATAACCTCGCAAACGGATGGGTAGATTCCCGGTTTGAATCACATCGGTTGAAGCAAGTATCATGGCGCTTTGGAGGGCATTTTCGAGATCGCGTACATTACCCGGCCAGTCGTATGCTTCGATTTTCTCCATTGCATCAGATGTGATGCCATTGATGGCTAAATGGAGGACTTTATTGTGTTTATTGATAAAAAAATCAACCAATAATGAGATGTCTTCTTTTCGTTCGCGTAAGGGTGGGAGGGTGATGGTAAAAACGTTCAAACGGTACATTAAGTCCGATCTGAAACGCCCGTGCGATGCTTCATCTTCCAATTTTCTGTTGGTAGCTGAAATGATACGGATGTCAATAGGGATCGCCTTTTTTCCACCGACACGGGTGACTTTTTGTTCCTCCAGCACCCTGAGTAATTTTACTTGCGCTTCCAAAGGCAACTCGCCAATTTCGTCCAGAAATATCGTGCCCCCATGCGCTTGCTCAAATTTTCCTGCTTTCGCTTCTTTTGCGTCGGTAAAAGCGCCTTTTTCATGTCCAAACAGTTCACTTTCCATTAATGTCAGGGGGATTGCACCACAGTTTACAGCTACAAAAGGTCCGTCGAAACGTGTACTGTAATTATGAATGGATCCGGCAATCAATTCTTTGCCTGTCCCGCTTTCGCCGTAGATCAATACTGTCGCCTGCGTTTTAGCTACCTGCTTGACTTGGTCGACAATATGTTTTAGTCCTGTATTTTCGCCGATGATGAAGCTATGATTTTTGTTCATATCGGTTTTTAAAATTTTAATTTCTGCTTTCAACCGGCTGTGTTCGAGAGCACGTTGCACAGTCAGAATCAGATGGTCGTTGTTGAAAGGTTTTTCGATAAAATCGTATGCTCCTTTCTTGACGGCATCGACGGCTAACGATATCGAACCGTATGCAGAAACAAATATAACAGTCTGATTGGGACGTATCCGTTTGATTTCATCTAATGTTTCAACACCTGCCAAGACAGGCATTTGTTGATCTAACAAAATCACATCGGGTTGAAAATCCAAAAGCGCATCGACAGCTTCCCTGCCGTTAGCCACAGCTTTGATTTCGTATCCTTGTTCTTTCAATAACAAGGCGATCACTTTTCGAATGTTCGTCTCGTCGTCGGCAATTAGGATTTTAGCATTCATAATGTAGACGGATTTTATGCAAAAGTAGTAAAAAAACGTTAATAACCCCTTCTGTCAAAAACGATGTGGTAATTTGACTTGCAAAATCGTACCTTTTTGAGGCGTACTATTGATGGTGATTTCACCCTGATGACGGTCGATGATCCCGTAACAAATGGAAAGCCCGAGTCCCGTACCTTCAGATTTGGTGGTGAAAAACGGATTGAATACATTTTCGATATCGTTTTGCGTAATACCTATTCCCGTGTCTTCGACCGAAACAATCAGATATCGGTTCTTCAAATCGATCACAGCTCCGTTTTCCATACCAATAATCAATGTACGGGGTTTTTCGGAAGGATTATCTTTCATTGCTTCGATCGCATTGAATATGATGTTGAGAAATACTTGTTTAAGTTGCTCTGCATCGCCTTGAATGGTGGTGTTTTCCGTGAAATACTCAAACTGGATCTCGATGTGATTTTTGTTTAGGGTTGATTTGATCAGGAGTAATGTCCGGTGGATTAACTGCTCCAAGTTGACCTCAGCTTTGTTGAGCGCTGTCGGGCTGGCAAAAGAGAGTAATCCCTGAAGTATTTTGTTGATCCGTTCGGTTTCCGCCTGAATTTCATTTATCATTTCGGATTTGGCGGGATCGTTTGTAAATTCTTTACTCAGGTATTGTATGGCACTACGGATAGTGGTTAGCGGATTGCGGATTTCATGGGCTGCACCTGCAGCAAGTTCGCCAAGCGTAGCTAAGCGGTTGGAACGGTGCATCTTTTTGATGCGTTCGTTTTGCTGTTCGTACAACATGGCATGATCGATCGCAAATGCCGCCTGATTTAAAAAAAGATATAAGACACCGATTTCTTCTATGGTGAAAGGCTTTCGGTCTATTTTCTCCCCCAGTAGTACAAATCCGCACAGTCGATTCACCATAATCAAAGGATAAATCATTTCCGTTTTTAAATCAGCCAATATTTCTTGCTCATTGGCGCTTAAATAACTTACGATGTCGGGATTGGAAGACACTATTAACTCTTTTTCATTGACCGAAAGCCAGTTGGCGAGACGCTCTTTTTCTTTGAATGATATTTTTTTGGGGTGGTCGTCCGTGTTTTGCAGTAAGTATCTTCCCGACCCTTGGTCGGACAGGAAAATATAGATGGATTCAACGGGACAAAGCTGCTGTATCTTGGCTATTACATTTCTTATCAACAACTTCCTGTCAGCTATCAGCATCAACGAACGGTTGAACTCCAACAGTAAAATATTCAATTTGGGCAGAGGTTTTTTTCTCTTTTTATTAAAAAATGCCATGGTAGAATCGATTGAACGTAATTAATTCAGCGCAAAGTAACATATTTTTTAGAATATAGAAAAACCGGTAATAAAAGTTCCGCAAAATCAATATAACAAATTGACCCATTACCCAATTTGGGTAAAAAAGCGACTGATTAATTACCCAAATTGGGTAATGGGTAACACTTTTACCCGTTTTTTAATTCGCATAAAAAATCATAATTTGCAGAATATGATGCAGATGCGAGTTTGGCACGTTTTTTGTATGTAAATGAATGAGATGAAGAAAAATAATAAAAAGAAATAAAATGAAAAGGAATAGAATACATTGGTTGCCGGTTTTAATCATGATGGGGTGGTCGGGTTTGTCGAACGAATATTCGAAAGCAGTAGGGCAAATGCGGACACTTTCGATCGATCATGCAATCAGCATCGCTTTGGGAGAGAGTTTTACCGTAAAATATTACAAGGAAGATATGGAAGCTACGCGGTTTTCATATCTTTATACAAGATCCAATTTCAAGCCGCTTTTGAAGTTCGACCTTTTTACACCTACATGGATTGAGGGATTGTCCACCATTTACCAACCCAACGGACTACCTGTTTATAACTCGACCGGCTCGCTACAAGCAGGTGGGAATCTGAATTTTACATATGTTCTGCCGACGGGTGGAAATTTCGCTTTCTCATCGAAGATGTTTTGGGAGAACTACAGGACAACACTTTCGCACATGGATAATCAAGTATTGAAGAACGACCAGGTATATTCGCGTTTCGCCCTTTCATTCGACCAGCCTGTATTTACGGCAAACAAACTGAAAGAAAACATGAAGGAAGCCGAATTGAGATATCGCAGAAGCACACATTATTTTACCCGTATTCAAATGGATATTGTATATGATGTGACCGCAATGTTTTATCAGGTCTATAAATTGGCATACGAGCATAAAATCAATCAGGATAGGCTGGTTAATTCGCAGGAAGCCTTACGTATCACCAAATTAAAACAAGAAACGGGCAATCTGCCCGAAGGCGATATGTTGATTGCTGAGATCAATATGGCACAAGATGAAGTGCGTGTAATGGAAAGCGAAGGCAAACTGAATACGGCAAAGGATGGATTCAAACTATTGATTGGATTGGATTTACAAGAAGAAATCGAGTTGGATGCCGAAATGGAGTTTGAATCATTCCCGATAGATATGCAACGCGCCATTGACGAAGCGTTATGGAACAGGATGGAGATTCAGGAAAACAAGATAGATATTGAATTACAAGCGATTGAAGTGAAAAGAGCCAAACGCGAAAGGGAAGTGAAAGGCAACATATCTGCTTATTATGATTTTACAGGGCTGAGCACGAATGGAGAAGGAGCTGTGGGACAACTGATTAGTTCGTCATTTGGCAATATGATTGACCGGCCGTCGAATCGTGGAATAGCCCTTACGCTTGCTTATCCGATTGCGGATTGGGGACGCGCCAAAAATCAGGTGAGACGCGAGCAAGTCAGACTAAAACAGCGTGAATTGGAGCTGGAAAATAACATGCGTATGATTGAAACCGGCATCAGGGAAATTGTCAGAAGTGTGATGGAGGCCGAAAAAAGATACCGTACCAATCAAAAAAATCAGGAAGTAGCCATCAGAAGCTACCGGATCAGCCAGTTACGTTTTGAAAACGGCGATATGACAAGCCAGGAACTTTTTAT
>JAIRJR010000158.1 GCA_031260575.1 Tannerella sp. | reverse complement strand
TAGTGTCAATCACGCTACCATTCATTGGCGTCGACCTGATCATTGTCTTTTAGAATTTCTGAAAGCTCCAAATAATCCTCGTGAGACAATCTCCCAGCATATTCTAGGTAAGTTTTGTTATTTTTAGAATATTCCACATCATCAATTAGTGTAATGATGGCAACTTGGTTCTTTTTTGCTCTAATCGGTGTCACAGGTATAAATACCTCGCCATCGAAAAATGCTTTTACAGTTCTCATATTGCATCTCCCACCTTTGCTTTCAGTATATGCTGCAAAAACGCAATTATCAAGCATGACTGTTTAATCGGCCGAAATTTACATTACCTGAATCACTATAAATCGAATAGCTGCAAAGGGCTCGACGAATCATCCTTATCTGTTAATCGGGTCTTTTTTAATTTCACACGAAGGGAGGGATTATGTGCCGAGGCGTAACAAACGAAAAGGCTCAGTAAATCTTTCGGAAATAAATTTGGACTTATTTCATGCACGCATAACCGACGGCACAGCATGTTGATCAGAACGTCTGGCTGTTTGACTATGTCGATGATGTAACCGAAGAGATGAATGCTGTTTTTGGGACAGGTTTTGGCAAGAAGTTTATGACGCTCAAAGAAATTAAAAAATATTTGGGGGACGCAAAAAAGGGTTGATTTACACAACTTTGCCTCGCAAATGAAAAAACCCGCTTTGCCTTGCTATTGCTAGGTTAGCGGGTTCTCCCGTCTTCGGAAGCAATAAAAAATAAATAATCCTAAAAAGCGAGTAACCACAATGCCTACGGGCATATTTTTTTGTCAAATAAATGCGAAATACTATTGTGTTATTGGGTGTTTTGTGTTATAATTGCCTTTATAAAGGGGGGGCGCACAATGTTTCTTCGAAAGAATTTTTCAAAAAAGACCGGCAGAACTTTTCTTTCTATCGTTCAAGGCTACTATGACAAGGAGAAAAAAACTTCAAGGCATAGAACCATCCAAAAGGTTGGCTATTTAGATGAGCTTCAGAAAGATTTCGACGATCCCATTGCCCATTTCTCAGCTGTCGCTGCCGAATTGGACAGGGAACGCAAAGCCGATAATTCCGTCACCGTTTCCTTCGACATGGACGAACGCCTTGAACTTGGTGCAACCAATCGGAAAAACTATGGGCATGTTGTATTCAGCAAAATCTATCATGAGCTTGAAATCGATAGGTTCCTGAAAAACGCCCGCAGGCACGAGGGTTTCCGTTTCAATACAGATGCGATTATGCGACTGCTTGTGTTTTCTCGGTTGTTGCACCCAGGTTCAAAGAGAGCGGCTGTTTTGAACAAGGATTCTTTCTTTGATAATTTTTCTTTTTCCCTAGACGATGTCTACGGTGCACTTACACATTTCAATAAGATAGCCGACCCCTTACAAAGACACCTCCATGAACAAGTCACTGAACACTACGGGCGTAAAACCGATCTTGTTTATTATGATGTCACGAACTTTTATTTTGAAATCGATAGGCAAGATGATTTGCGCAAGAAAGGGGTATCCAAGGAAAACAAGAGGAGGCCGATAGTACAGATGGGGTTGATGTTGGACAAAAACGGGCTCCCTATCATGTACAGGCAGTTCCCCGGAAATAAACATGATTCGCAGACACTTTTGCCAATGTTGGCGGAAGTAAAGAAAAACTACGGTGTTAAGCGGGTTATCGTCGTCGCCGACAAAGGGCTCAACTCCGGCGATAACATAGCCTTCAACAGCGTCCTTGGCGACGGGTACATATTCAGCAAGAGCGTCCGTGGCGGGAGTGCGGAATTCAAAAACTGGGTGCTCAGCGAAAAAGGGTATCGTCAGGCATCCGAAAACTACAAACTGAAGTCAAAGATTGTCCCAGACGTTGCCGTCAATATTACCGTAGGACTTAACGGGAACAAAAAGAAAAAGAAAACCGTGAAATTGGAGCAAAAGTGGGTTGCTTGCTACAGCCAAAAGTATGCCGACAGGTCGAGATACAAACGGGAAGAGGCGATAGCTAAGGCGCAAATGATGATACAGAATCCAACGAAATACAAAAGCACGTTCGACTATGGTGCTGCCGGCTATATTGCTAATTTGAAGATCGACAAGGAAACGGGTGAGATACTTAACATCAAGGACACTCTCATACTCGATACAAAGAAAATCGAGGAGGAGGAAAGATACGATGGGTACTATGCCCTTGTGTCTAGCGAGCTTGACGATTCGGATGAGCATATCTTTGCCATGTACAGAGGGCTGTGGCAAATTGAGGAATCTTTCAAGGTGACCAAAAGCGTTCTTGGTACGAGACCTATATATTTGAGTACAGAGGAGCATATCAATGCGCATTTCCTTACCTGCTTCATTTCGCTGCTAATTGCCAAGGTTGTCGAGATGAAGCTGGGCGGAAAATATACCATTGCGAAAATAACGGATACGCTGCGTAAGGTTGCGTGCAGTCATGTTGATCAGAACGTCTGGCTGTTTGACTATGTCGATGATGTAACCGAAGAGATGAATGCTGTTTTCGGGACAGGTTTTGGCAAGAAGTTTATGACGCTCAAAGAAATTAAAAAATATTTGGGGGATGCAAAAAAAGGTTGATTTACACAACTTTGCCTCGCAAATAAAAAAACCCGCTATGCCTTGCTAGTTCTTGGCTTGCGGGTTCTGTTTTTGCATTTTGCTTCCGAAAACAAGGTAAATATCAATAGAAAGAAGTTCGCAATAACAATGAGAAAATTCTTATTTTGTGCGTCTGCTTATAAGACGAACTCAAATTCAATTTCGTTCAATGCCGGAATATCATCATCGCCAATAAGCGGGATTGCCCCCGTCTTCGGAAGCAATAAAAAATAAATAATCCTAAAAAG
>JAIRJR010000047.1 GCA_031260575.1 Tannerella sp. | reverse complement strand
TACTTTCGGCAATAAGCCGCAATGGGAAGATGAGCCATAAGGTGTTCCTTAGTATAACGTCAGGCAATTTAAGACTCGTGTTTTTATTCATACCCACAACCCGCGAACGGATTGATTTTATAAAAGCAAGCAATATGCCCGACATGACATACAAAAGCAGGAAATCCATGGCATGTGTAAATGCTTTTCCGACAGGCACATTATAATCACGCACAAAATAGTTGAAAAAGACGCCCAACCAGAACGGATGATTTTTGAAGCTAAGATACAACCAGTCCAAGTACGAAGCTGTACCAATCGTACCGACCAAAATAAGGAGAAACCATCCTAAGGCGATGCTACTGTGCATATATCCAAGCAAAAAATTGTGCCTGAAGACTTTGACATGAAGCAAAACCTCATTAAACAACTCCTTGATCATTTTCAATAAAGCCGGGAAAATCTTTATCGTAAAGAAAGTTTTGCGTATGACTCGCTGTTGATTTTTATCAAGCCTTGTTATCCAACGATAAAATTTTATGGCAGTTATGGCGAATAAGGCAATCGTGCCGATAACAAAAGGTAAAACAAACGGATGATAGAAGTTTCGCATTATTTTTTGTGTTTGGATACTATTTTTCGTAAATTGATAATCAGGTCGCGCAGGTTAACTCCTCGCGGACAGGCTAATGTGCATTTTCCGCAAAGCATACATTTCTGTAATTCGTTTTCCAAGCCTGCATATTCGCCCCACTGATAGAGCGCATGCACTTTCCGAATGTTGAATGTCGTGAAGTGTCCCGCCGTACATGTCGCCGTACATCCTCCGCACTTGATACATCTTTTATAGGACGGAACTCTTTTTTCAATCAACTGCAAATGGTCTTGAATCGACTTTTCCACCTCGATGGAGCGAGGTTGTGAGATTGTGTATCCGAAAATATTACTCATCGCGCAGGTATTTGACGATTTCTAAAGCGGCAGAACGTGAGTCGGTTATGGTATCCGTAATACTCATCGGACGTTTACAGGAACCGGCAAGGAATAAGCCCTCCTTATCGGTCAGGTTATCGCCCAAATGGGAGTCTTTGCTTTGTGCAAATCCATATTCGCCGCATATTCCACAGTTTTTTGCCAGGTTTTTTGTGCCTTGCGAAGGCTCCATGCCGACCATCAACACCAGGAGGTCTGTTGTCATTTTAAGAGGCTGACCAATCAATGTGTCTTCGGCTTTAATCTGAATCCGTCCGTCGAACGTCGACGATGCTTCGGAAATACGCCCGCGCACGTACCTTATATTATATTTTTCCTGTGATTCGCAATACAATTCTTCAAAATGCTGTCCCCACATCCGCAAATCCATGTAAAAAACAAATATTTCAGCTTTTGGAATCATTTTTTTAACTTCGATAACTTGCTTAACAGCCGTCACGCAGCATATTTTTGAGCAATAATTGTTACTTGTTTTTATGTCGCGCGAACCGACGCACTGAAGAAATACGATACGTTGCTGTGGCTTTTCTTTCAAAAGAGCGCTTAGTTGTTTCGTCCGGAGCATTTCTTCCAATTGCAGGGATGTAATCACCCCGTCATAGATGCCGAAGCCGAACTCCTCTTTGCGTCTTGCATCGAACACGTCGTGTCCCGTGGCAAGCAATAACGCGGACGCGCTATATTCATTCCCGTTTCTGACTTTTAGCTTCCAGCCATCGTTTTCTTTCGATACTTGGGTTATTTCCGTGTTCAGGAATTTAGAAATGGATGCGTGTTCGGTCTTCGCAGTCAGCTGATTGAATAAGTCATCCGCTGATGAGAAATCGGGGAATACTTTGTATTTGTTTTTCAAGTTATCCGCCCAGTCGTTTTTTGCTTCGAACAGGGATACAGATAATCCGTTTTCTGCAAGTATGCTTGCTGCTTCGAGACCTGCCGGACCTCCGCCGATAATGGCAATCGGATTTGTTTTTTTTGTAGTCATATTGTGAAAAAATTTAGTAACTTATTTTGCATACATTAGCGTTTCAGACTAACAAATTTCGCGGTTTTTCGGGTTTCGGTAAGATTTTACCCGATTTTCCTTTGTATTTATCATCCGGATTATAGGGTATCCCGATTTTATCAAGAAGGCGCTCGACTTGCACTTGATGAAGCTGCAACCCAAGTTCCCACGGGTCAAAGCCAAGCAATAGCGCGGTCATTTCTTCGTAAGTAAGTACCGGTATGCCGTAGCCATGCTTGTCGTACGTTTTGTTTTCCATTTCGGCAATCGCATATTGCCACTTGTCGAGGAACATGGTGCATCCCGGACAGTTCGCCACCATAAAATCAGGCTCATAAGGCTCCATGGATTCGAATTTCTTTTTTGAATTGGCAATCGAATAGCCACGATTGGCCTGTATGAGGTACTGTCGGAAACCGAAACCGCAACAATGGCGGCGTTCGGGGTAATCGATTGTCTCGCCTCCCCAAGCCTCAACCATACCGCTCAGCACACACGGAAATTCCGCCCCGCCTATCCCGTATTGCGGAAATGTTTTGGCATAATGGCATCCGATATGGTCAACTACGCGCAACGGCTTGCCGGTAAAGCGGTTGACGAGCGAATAGGGCATTTTTTCTTTCAGGTCGAAACGGAATTTATAAATCAAATCCGACGGATGAGCAATATTTTTGGGCGTTTCAAACGTCCGTCCCGTAGCTTTATAAAGCGCATCGCGTGTTTGTTCCAGCATTTCGGGGTGTTTTTTCCATTCTTCGGTCACTTCCGTAAAAAGGCCGAACGACGTCACGCATGAAGGAACGAAATTTTCATACCCGGCTTCGGTCATCAAGGCAAATATACGCGCAATTACCGTCATTGTCGTTTCAAACGGAAGAATATCCGTGTGGTACCCGATTGCGGTACACGTATGGAGGTTTGGCTCATCGAAAATTTCTTTTCCGAGTATGTCGCGCATAATCTTCAAAAAAGCGGCTTCCGAGCCTGGAAAAAACGTCTGGCGAATACAACTCCGCTCATAAAAAAATTGATCATCCGCTATCTCTTTCTGATAATCTTTCCAATTGTTATTATTTTCTGCTACATTCATAATATATTATTTGTTTTTTAACACTTTAAGAAGTTTTCTCTGCGGAAAAAGACCTTTTGTTTACAATCACGAAGTCCTTTTAAAATCGATTATTCCTGAGTAAACTCGCACGCACATCATTTATTTGGTAAATCTAAAAGTTCTATTGCATTTTTATACAAAATTCTTTCTCTTTCGGTATCATCAAAGTCAAGTTTATAAAAAGCATTTAATGCTTCCGATAAAGAAACAACAGAATCATCGCTTCCAAACAATACTCTATCAACTCCAACACTTCTGATAAACCATTCCAATTGAGATTTGTAAGGTGAATCG
>JAIRJR010000012.1 GCA_031260575.1 Tannerella sp. | reverse complement strand
GTACAACACATTTTTGCAGCGGAAACCATGACGAATGGCGTCGAGCCGGGAAGTTTGAGAGTCAACGTTATGCAAGTATGGCAGTTGCAAAACGGGAACTGGAAGCTCTTGGCGCGGCAAGGTTATAAATTATAATCAATAATCAAATAAATAATTAAAAATCATGACAGAATCATTATATAAATACATGAAAGTAGGGCTGATCCATTTTATGGCTTACCCAAGTACCATCAGGGGAGAAGGCCCCATTTTGGAAACCATCCGTAAAATCGCTGTGGATGATTACTTTTCGGCGATAGAGATCACATGGATTAAAGACAGAGAAGTGCGCGAAAAAGTAAAAAAAATGCTTGACAGTTCGCATCTGCGTGTCGCATACGGCGGACAACCACGTTTGCTGACTACCGGAATGAATATCAACGACCTGAACGAAGAAGGCCGGCAAGCCGCTTTGAACAACCTGAAAGAAGGCATCGATGAAGCCTACGAAATGGGCGCTACGGGCTTTGCCTTTCTGAGTGGCAAATATGTGGAAGAAACGAAAGAAGAATCCTATCAGGCGCTTGTCAACTCCACAAAAGAGTTATGTACGTATGCTGCAAGTAAAGGCGCCATGAGGGTCGCTTTGGAGGTATTTGATTACGACATCGCGAAAAAAAGCCTGATCGGACCGGCACCGCTTGCATTGCGTTTTGCGAAAGAAATCAAGGCGGAACACGACAATTTCGGATTGATGCTTGACCTGAGCCATATCCCGATGATTTATGAAACGATCGAAGAGGCCGTCTTGCCCGTAAAAGATTACATGATTCATGCACACATCGGTAACTGCGTGATTAAAAGCCCTGAATTACCGGCGTATGGCGATGAACATCCCCGTTTCGGTTTCCCCAATGGAGAGAATGATGTGGAGCAGGTCACACAATTTTTAAGACTCCTCCTGAAAATCGGCTTCCTGAACGAAGTGAATCCACCAATCGTAAGCTTTGAAGTAAAACCGGTTGGCGATGAAGACCCCGATATTGTGGTAGCAAATGCGAAGCGGACGCTGAATGAGGCGTGGGCGAAAGTATAATTCAAAGATTTAAAATTCAATAATTCAAAGATTTTTTATGAAAATAGTAATATTAGATGGATATACGTTGAATCCCGGGGATATTTCCTGGGATGGGTTAAAGCAGTTCGGAGATGTCACAATTTATGACCGGACACCTGTGGATCAAATCATTGAAAGGGCTGCAGGAGCGGAAATTGTTTTTACGAATAAAACGCCCTTGAACAGGGAGACAATCAATCAACTTCACACATTAAAATACATTGGTGTGCTGGCGACGGGTTATAATGTTGTGGATACGGAAGCGGCCAAAGCAAACGGGGTCGTCGTCACGAATATTCCGGGTTATGGAACCGACTCGGTTGCGCAAATGGTGTTTGCATTGTTATTGGAATTATGCCAGCATGTTCAGTATCATAGCGATTCGGTTAGACAAGGGAAATGGGCGCAATCGGTTGATTTTTGCTATTGGGACTATCCCTTGGTGGAATTGGCGGGTAAAACAATGGGTATCATTGGCTTTGGAAATATTGGCCGGAAGGTGGCAGATATTGCCACAGCTTTGGGCATGCAAATCATCGGTCACGATAAATTCAAGACCGACCAGTTGCACCGGAACAATTTCCGATGGGCGGAGGTGAATCAACTGCTGGCAGAATCGGATGTAGTGAGCCTTCATTGTCCGTTATTCCCCGACACGAAGGGTTTGATCAACAAAGAAAGTTTGAAGTTGATGAAAAGTTCGGCATTTTTGCTGAATACATCGCGAGGACCTGTCATCGTGGATGAAGATTTGGCTGAAGCATTGAATAACGGAACAATCGCCGGCGCCGGCATTGATGTGCTTTCGGTCGAACCACCGCCAAAAGATAATCCACTATTCACAGCTAAGAACTGCATTATCACACCGCATATCGCCTGGGCAACAAAGGAAGCAAGAATCAGACTGATGGATATTGCAGTCCATAATTTAAAGGCTTTCTTGGATGGGAATCCTGTTCACGTTGTAAATCGGTAAACATATAATATAATGTATTTGCAACGAAGCATCTTAAGCATCGTAGCGCTGTTATGGATTAGCCTTGGTTCAGTCTATGCACAATCGATAACGATTGAGGCAAATATGAGAAACCGGATTGAACCCATGAAACCTGTCTGGGCATGGTTTGGATACGACGAGCCTAACTATACCTATATGAAAGACGGTGTGAAATTACTAAGTGAACTGCAGAAGCTAAGCTACACGCCGGTTTTTGTCCGGGCGCATAATCTGCTCACAAGCGGTGATGGTGAAGCTGCTCTGAAATGGGGATCGACAAACGCATACACCGAAGACAACAAAGGGAATCCGGTCTATGACTGGACAATCGTTGATAAAATCATCGATACCTATGTCAATCTCGGGATGAAACCTTTGGTAGAGATTGGTTTTATGCCGGAGGCATTATCCTCTAACCCACAACCCTATCGTCATTATTGGACACCCAACACCCCGTACAACGAAATCTATCGCGGTTGGACATATCCTCCTAAAGATTATAATAAATGGCGTGAACTTGTATATCAATGGGTTAAGCATAGTATTGAACGATACGGCAAACAGGAGGTCGAATCATGGTACTGGGAAGTATGGAACGAGCCTGACATTGCCTATTGGTCGGGAACGTTTGAAGAATACTGCAAACTATACGACTATGCAGCGGATGGCCTCAAAAAAGCGCTTTCAACAGCGCGAATCGGAGGCCCCCACTCGACCGATCCGAGAAACCGGGGAGCCAATGAGTTTTTGCATAAGTTTCTAACTCACGTAACCGAAGGTACAAATTATGCTACCGGACAAAAAGGTTCGCCACTCGATTATATCGGATTTCATGCCAAAGGTTCGCCACGTGTTGTCGATGAACATGTCAGGATGAATATCGGTGTACAGTTACTCAATATATCCAAAGGTTTTGAGGCTGTTGCCGGCTTTCCGGCGCTGAAACATCTTCCGATTATCATTGGTGAATCCGATCCCGAAGGATGCGCCGCCTGTTCGGAAGATTACCATCCTCAAAATGCCTATCGCAACGGGACGATGTATTCGAGTTACACAGCGGCTTCTTTCGCCCGTAAGTATGAACTGGCGCGAAAATGGGGTGTCAATTTCCTCGGCGCAGTTTCATGGTCGTTTGAGTTTGAAGACCAGAAATGGTTTGCCGGTTTCCGCGATCTTTCAACCA
>JAIRJR010000410.1 GCA_031260575.1 Tannerella sp. | reverse complement strand
GGATTTGGAAACGACCGGGATCAATATCAGTAAAGACCGGATCGTTGAGATTTCTATTTTAAAGATTAATCCCGACAACACAAAAGAAAGTAAGACGCGTCGAATCAATCCTGAGATGCCAATTCCGCCGGAAGCAACAGCTATACATGGAATTACTGACGATGATGTGAAGGATTGCCCTACATTTAATGCCATAGCCAAATCGTTAAGCGCTTTAATTGAAGGATGTGATTTGGCAGGTTTTAATTCCACCCGATTTGATATTCCGTTATTGGCAGAAGAATTTTTACGTGCGGGCGTGGAGATTGATTGGAACAAACGGAAGTTTGTGGATGTGCAGACCATCTTTCACAAAATGGAACAACGGACGCTTGCGGCTGCATATAAATTCTATTGTAATAAGGATTTGGAGCAAGCTCATCGTGCGGAAATCGATGCCAAAGCCGCATATGAAGTATTAAAAGCACAATTGGAGCGTTATCCTGATCTGAAAAATGATATCAAATACCTTTCCGAGTTTTCAAGTTTCAACAACAATGTGGATTTTGTCGGCCGTATGATATACAATGCAAAAGGAGAGGAAGTAATCAATTTCGGTAAATACAAAGGACGCTTGGTGACAGAGGTGCTAACAATCGATCCGGGGTATTATTCCTGGATTATGGATGGAGATTTCACCTTGAATACCAAGAAGATGCTGACAGAAATACGACAGCGTAGCAAAGGATAAGATTCAAAGCAGGAAGAAAAATTTGTGAAAATTCGAACAATTAGTGGACGGAAAAAAAATCATACTCGGCATAACCGGCAGTATAGCAGCCTATAAAGCAGCTTATTTGATCCGTGCTTTGATAAAAAAAGGCGATGAAGTACAGGTCGTGATGACAGAAGCCGCCAAAGAATTTATCACCCCCCTGACTTTATCCACATTAAGCCGCAGACCTGTTGTCAGTGATTTTTTCTCTCGCCGCGACGGATCATGGAACAGTCACGTTGATTTGGGTTTATGGGCTGATGTCATGCTGATTGCACCGGCTACGGCTTCAACCATCGGCAAGATGGCCAATGGAATTGCTGATAACATGCTGATAACTACATATCTTTCGTGTAAAGTGCCCGTGTTTGTTGCTCCGGCAATGGACTTGGATATGTATGCCCACCCGGCTACGCAGCAGAATTTGGAAAGATTGCGTTCGTTTGGCAACCATTTGATCGAGCCGGCTGTGGGCGAGTTGGCGAGCCGCTTGACCGGGAAGGGACGTATGGAAGATCCCAACCGGATTATCCGTGTTTTGGATGATTATTTTGCATCACACAACAGTCTTCATGGGAAAAAAATATTGATTACAGCCGGACCGACATACGAAAAAATTGATCCCGTTCGTTTTATAGGTAATTATTCGTCGGGCAAAATGGGTTTTGCATTGGCTGAAGTATGTGCGGAAAGAGGGGCGGATGTGAGATTGATTGCGGGTCCCGTTTCGATTCGAACGCGGCACCCGGCGATCCGGCGCATTGATGTGGAATCGGCCGAAGAGATGTATCGTGCTACGATAGATGCTTTCCCTGACACAGATGCGGCAATTCTCAGTGCAGCAGTAGCCGACTACCGCCCCGAAAAGCAAGATCATGAGAAAATAAAACGGAATCATAAACAACAAATGAGGTTATTTTGCGTTCAAACCAAAGATATAGCGCAATCATTAGGCGGGATGAAACGTCCGGATCAGGTGTTGGCCGGATTTGCATTGGAAACGAATAATGGCGTTGTACGCGCGAAAGAAAAAATGTTGCAAAAGAATCTGGATATGATTATTTTAAATTCACTTGAAGACGAAGGCGCCGGATTCCGATGTGACACAAACAAGGTTACGATCATCGATCGCGAAGGGAATACCACTCCTTTTCCGTTGAAAGATAAAAAAGATGTGGCTGTGGATATTGTGGATAAATTGAAAACTTTTATAGATCGGTTATGAGTAGAAAATGGCTATCGGGAGGGTTTTTTATCTTTTGGATATTGACGGCTTACTCCCAAAATTCGGAGTTAAACGCCCGTATCACAATCAACGCCGACAGAGTTCAAGGAACATATACCCAAGTATATAATACATTACAGACGGCATTGACCTCATTTGTCAATAATAAAAAATGGTCGAACGCTACATTTGGCATGAATGAAAAGATTGAATGTTCATTTACCATTATACTGAGTGAAGTAAACGATCATACATTCAAAGGAGAAATACAGATACAGGCGCGCCGTCCGGTTTTTAACTCTACCTATACGACCACTTTACTTAATTTTCGGGATACCCAGTTTGATTTTGAATATACCGAATTTGAACCGCTGGAATATACCGAAAATGTGTTGAACAGCAACCTTACAGCTACGTTTGTTTTCTATATCTATACGATTTTAGGGCTTGATTTTGATAGTTTTTCACCCAAAGGCGGTTCGCCTTTCTTTCAGCAGGCGCAGCAAATTGTTTCATTGGCGCAGGCACAAATGGGATGGACAGGCTGGAGGGCATTTGACAACGACCGAAACCGTCACGCATTGGTGACCGCTTTGACAGAAAATAATGGAGATGTTTTCCGTCAATTCTGGTATGACTACCACCGGAAAGGCTTAGATGAAATGGCAGCCAATGCCGATCGTGGACGAACCAACATCATTACCGGGCTACCGGCATTGACTAAACTAAAAAGCGCCCGGCCTACCTCTGTCTTATTGCAGGTTTTTTCGGATGCAAAATTGGACGAATTGATCGCGATCTATTCGAAAGCCACCACGCAAGAGAAACAGGAAGGATTTAAGGAATTATCAAATCTCTATCCGGCCTCAACCACCAGATTGGATGCGATTAAAAGATGATTTATGTTAAAATCCTTATTGATACGGAATTTTGTTCTTATCGACAATCTGAATATTCAGTTTGAAGATGGTTTTTCGGTCATGACGGGCGAGACGGGCGCAGGGAAATCCATTATCCTTGGCGCTTTGGCGCTTGTTTTAGGGCAACGTGCAGATAATAAGAGCATTCAAGCTAATTCGGATAAATGTGTGGTCGAGGCGGTTTTTGATATTTCGGCCTATCATTTGGAAAATTTTTTCCTGGCAAACGACCTCGAATATGATAATCGGTTATGTGTTTTGCGCCGCGAACTGCTGAGTTCAGGGAAATCCCGTGCATTTGTAAATGATTCACCCGCCCCGTTGGCTGTTATCAAAGCTTTGGGCGACAGTTTAATAGATATTCATTCCCAACACCGGAACCTGCTTCTGACCGATACGCATTTTCAATTGAATGTTGTTGATGTAATGGCCGATACCGTTGTTTTATCAGGCGAATACAGAGAGAAATACAATGATTATCTTTCCTTGACCGCTAAGTTGGCCGATTTAGAGAAAAAAGCAAAAAAAGCCGGCGACGATGAAGATTATATCCGTTTTCAATACAATGAATTGCAGTCAGTCCGTTTAGTAGAAGGCGAACAGGCTGAATTGGAGCAGCATCAGGAAACGCTTTCCCATACCGAAGAAATCAAAGCATCGCTCTATCGCCTGACAGCCCTGTTAGATGGAGAAGAGGTGGGCGCCTTACGGCAAATCAAAGAATCTTTGTCGGCTATGGAATCTTTGAAATCCTGTTTTCCAAAGGCAACCGAATTTGCCGAGCGGCTACAATCTACCTATATTGACCTAAAGGATTTGACTGCAGAAGCCGGAACATTGAAAGAAGACATTGAGTTTGACCCGGAACGCTTAGAACAGATCAATAACCGTTTGAATATACTGTATTCATTACAGCAGAAACACCGTGTGAAATCATTGGAGGAATTGATTATTTGCCGGGATCGATTTGAACAGCAGTTGAAAGCAATCGATTCGTACGATGAAGCAATTGCCTCCCTGAGGCAACGGCAAATAGAACTGTATCATATACTTGAACAACAGGCAGCCACGATCAGCAGATTGAGGCAAGCGGCGGCAAAAGACATTGAACAGCAAATCATACAACGAATGGTTTTGCTGGGGATTCCGAATGTTCATTTCCGGATTGATTTTTCAAGCAAAACTCAACTTGGGGAAGATGGGATGGATGAAATATGTTTTCTCTTTTCAGCCAATAAAAACGAATCGTTGAAACCGGTAGCCCAGACCGCATCGGGAGGGGAAATTTCCCGTTTGATGCTTTGTATCAAAGCGATGATTGCCGGATATGCAGCGTTGCCAGCTATTATTTTTGACGAGATAGACTCAGGTACATCCGGCGAAATTGCAGACAAGATGGCCGATATCATGCAGGATTTAGGATATAAGATGCAGGTCATTACCATTACCCATTTACCACAAATAGCCGCCAAAGGAAAGGTACATTACTTTGTATACAAAGAAGATACGGACGAACGAACACTTACCCGCATTCGTCCGTTGAACGATGCTGAAAGGGTGAATGAAATAGCCCGTATGTTGAGCGGCGCCACACTGACCGATGCCTCGGTTGCCAATGCGAAAGAACTGCTGAAAACCAAAAGTTTGAACAATGAAGGAGAATGAAATCGTATTTGGCATTCGTGCCGTTATCGAAGCCGCCAAAGCCGGAAAAACAATTGACAAACTCTTGATAAAAAGAGATTCGAGCGGGGATATCCTTAAGGAATTGTTTGCGGTTGTGAAGGAATATCAAATTCCGGTTCAACGTGTTCCGTTGGAACGGTTGAATCGTATCACCCTAAAGAATCATCAGGGTGTTATTGCTTTTATCTCGGCGGTGACATACTACCGGCTTGAAGATGTGATACCTGCGGTTTTCGAACAGGGAAAAGATCCGTTTGTGGTGTTGTTGGACGGGATTACGGATGTCCGCAATTTCGGTGCGATTGCACGCACATGTGAGTGTGCCGGCGTACATGCAATTGTGATTCCCTCACGGGAAAGCGTGATGGTCAATGCCGATTCGATGAAAACCTCGGCCGGTGCATTAAACGTGATTCCGGTCTGTAAAGAAAAGACCATTAACCAATCCATCCGCTTTTTGAAAGATTGCGGCCTTACAGTGATAGCAGCCAGCGAAAAAGGATCAAAAGTTTATACTGAAGCCTCTTTTACGGGGCCACTCGCTATTGTGATGGGTGCCGAAGACACAGGCATAGCGCCCGAGAATTTGCGGATTTGCAACGAGATTGTTAAAATACCGCTATTCGGGACAGTTGGCTCGTTGAATGTGTCGGTTGCCGCTTCTATTCTGGTTTATGAAGGGGTAAGGCAGAGAGAAAGGGTTACCCGCAAAACAAAGCCATGAATCATGGCAACCGCCTTGATACAATGGCAATCACAATAATTCTGCAACCAACTTTTTATAAACCGAAGCCCAGGGTTCGCGCATAGGTCTGTCTAATAGCGCATTGGCAAATGTGTCGTTCAGAAACAGTTCTGCCTTCGGATCCCATTCCAATTCCCTGTTCAGAATCATGGCTATATTAGCCAGATGTGCAATGGAAGTAGAGCGGTGAGCCGCTTCAGCCGGAACGATCGGTTCTTCACCCGAATAAACACAATCAATAAAGTTGCGGAAATGATTTTCGCTATTATAAAGTTTGATGTCACGATCCGTCAAAGTCACATCTTTCAGATTTTCCGACGTGGTATAATTCCCTCTGCCAACCCGTACCCAACGACCGTCCTCTCCATTGAACTGAACACCGCTGAAGCCGGCTGCACTTGTAAGAATCATTTTAAATCCTTCCCGAAATTCAGTTTCGATTTGATAGTGAGTTGCCGTATTCCAAACAGGATGTTTTGCCCAAGCGACAAATACCGGATTTATTTTTACAGGTCCGGTGTGTTCGGTATTCATACCCCATTGGGCTATGTCGGGATGATGACCACTCCAGTCGGTGATTTGACCCCCTGAATAATCGAAGTTCCACCTGAAATTACATCCGACACGAGCCGGACAAAAAGGCGCTTCAAAGGCGGGGCCTAACCAAAAATCGTAATTAAAACCTTGTGGGACATGAACAGGACCGGATTGGTCTATATTACGGCCAAAATCCGGAGTACCCTCCGGTAATCCGACAGTCACTGTATGTACTTTTCCTAATTTCCCATTTCGCACCATTTCGCATGCCATGCGGAATCTATTGTCTGACCGTTGCTGGCTACCTGTTTGAAAAGTCACTTTGTATTTTTTTACTGCATTACTCATTGCCCTTCCTTCCGGAATCGTGAGGGAAATGGGCTTTTGGCAATAGATTGCTTTTCCCGCCTTTGCTGCCATAATGGCAATTATGGAGTGCCAATGATCCGGAGTGGCAATCTCAACGGCGTCTAAATCACGCATATTGAGTATCTCTCTGAAATCTTCTTCCAAACGTAACCCGCTAAAAGGCTTTCCATTTTTTTCCGTATAGAAGTCATTGACCCATTTTGCAACGACATCAAGTCCCCTGACCGTACCATCCCAATAGCCCGGACCTTCTTTGTTGACATCGCAAAGGGCAACGACCTGTACCCGTTCATCTGTCATGAATCGCCGGATATCTCCGGATCCCTGATTGCCGCAACCAATTAAGGCAAGTCTGACTTTATCGGATGGCGCTACCCTGTTATTGCCTCCCCTTGTCTGTGCAGGGATAATGGTTGGGGCAACCAACATTCCCGTTGTGACCAAAGCCGATTGTTTCAAAAAGGATCGTCTGTTTAAATTACTCATTTTTACCCAAAT
>JAIRJR010000375.1 GCA_031260575.1 Tannerella sp. | reverse complement strand
TTACAAAAATATCGACAGCAAAATATTACTGAAAAAAACAATGGAGTTGCTGCGTTCCCAATCGTATGAACTGGGAAATGCAGATATTACCGTTTGTGCGGAAGCTCCCCGCTTGAATCCACACATTCCTTCAATGCAGACCTGTTTATCCAAAACGATGCAAGTTTCCTCCGATGTTATTTCCATCAAAGCGACTACTTCCGAAAAAATGGGCTATGTTGGTCGTGAAGAAGGAATTGCCGTTTACACTGTTGTGTTGATTTACAAACATTAACGGATATAGATAAGCATAAAAATTAATAACCCCCAATGCAACGAAGCAATTGGGGGTAAAAAATGGAAAATGGGACTGTTTATTATTGTTCAGTAACTACCGCTTTCCAAGCAACAGATGCTAAAGCCCCACCTACAAGTGGTCCTGCAATAAATATCCACAATTGAGACAATGCTCCTGTGTTTCCGTAAACGGCTTCAAAAATAGCCGGTCCGATACTACGAGCTGGATTTACTGACGTTCCCGTTAATGGAATACAAACAATGTGAACCAATACCAGCGACAATCCGATTGCTAAGCCTGCGAATGAGCCTGCACCCTTTTTGCTGTCGGTCGTTCCCAGAACAACCAATACAAAAACGAATGTAAAAACGATTTCAGCAATTAAACCACCTAACATGCTTACACCGGGCTGTGTGCCGTTAGCGCCTGTTTTTGTGGCGAAATCACCGCCTTGCGCAATGTAAGAAGCGCCTGTCGTGTCAATGTTTGACACAATAATGTAAAGAATGAGTGAGCCTAAAATGGCTCCGATCACTTGAAACAACATATACATTCCTGCATCTTTACCACTGATTCTTTTCGAGAGAAATGCCCCAAACGTGATAGCCGGATTGATATGACAACCCGACACGCCGCCAATAGTATAAGCCATCGCTACAACCGATAAACCAAACCCAAATGCTACGGTAAGCACCTGAGCTGTTGTGCCTACACCATGATTAAAAATTGCGCTTCCGCAACCCATTAAAACCAGAACCATTGTTCCGATTAATTCAGCTAAATACTTTTTCATTTTTACTTTTCGTTTTAAGTTAATACAATAAATTGGTTATTAATAATTATTTAAATCACATTAGACATAAAAACTCTCCAACAAGTTTGTTTGATTAAAAATTCTTTTAAAATAGTCAGTCATTTCAACTTTTAGGTTTATTTTTCGGCGTCAAAGATACAAATTGTTATTTTAATAAACAAAAGAGGAAAATAATTATCTGTTTTTTATTCATACCGCAACGCCGTAATCGGATCTAAAGAAGCCGCTTTCTTTGCCGGATACCATCCAAAGAAAATACCGGTTGCAGCACAGCCAAGAAACGAGCAAATAATAGCAACAACGCTAATAACTACAGGCCAGTGTAATATTAATCCCAAAACGGTGTATGACAAAAACAATCCTAAGAAAATTCCGATAATTCCACCTATTAAACTCAAGATTATACTTTCGGTCAGGAATTGAAGGAGAATATCACGATTTTTTGCTCCGATAGCCATACGTAATCCGATTTCTTTGATGCGTTCAGTAACAGTTACATACATAATATTCATTATTCCTATACCACCTACTAACAGTGAAATAAGAGCGGCAAGAACTACCAGAAGGGTTACATATCCCGAAATTGAATCCATCATTTGCAGCATCTGCTGTTGCGACCGTACCATAAAGTCATCCTGCTCGCCGGCTCTTGTTTTATGCAATACCCTCATCAATGAGCTTACATCATCCATTACGCCCTGCACATTACTCTCGTCATCGGCTGAAATAAGAATTGTATGGATGAAAGGAATAGCCAGTATTCGTTTTTGAACAGTGGTATAAGGAGCTAAAACAACATCGTCTTGATCCTGACCCATGGTATTTTGCCCCTTAGCAGCCAGCGTTCCAATTACTTTGAAAGGAATTTTACCAAACCGAACCGTCTTGCCAAGTGGATCTTCTCCGTTGGGAAACAAATTATCAATAACCGTTTTGCCGAGTAAACATACTTTTGCCGCCGCCCGTACATCTTCTTCCGAATATTGGATACCACGTTCTACATCATATTTCCGAATGGAAAAGAAAGATATGTCACCGCCCTGAATATTACCCGGCCAGTTATTCGGACCATAAACCAATTGTCCGGATGCGTTAACGACAGGAGAAACAGCTTCGACATGAGGAACTTTTTCTTTGATGGCTATTGCATCTTTGACTACGAGCGTTTGGATACTGCCCGACCCGATGTTGACTCCGCCTTGTCTCATGAAATTCCTCATGACCATTACCATATTGGTTCCTTGCTGGGAAATCTGTTGATTGATATTCAATGAAGAACTTTGCCCTAAATCAACCATCGTAATGACTGCGGCAATACCGATAACAATACCCAACATGGTAAGTCCGGCACGCATCTTATTTCGTACAATGGCTCTATAGGCTATTTTCAGTAAATTGAAAAAATTCATATTCTGTATTTATGTATATTACTCATCTTCAGATGGCGGAATAGCATCCAATGCTTGCTTTGCCGATTTGGCTTCAATAACCTGATCTTTAATAATATGTCCGTCGCGCAAAGAAATTATACGCTGAGTCAGTTCTGCAATATCAGGTTCATGCGTGACGAAAGCAATTGTTTTCCCTTCGCTGTTGAGCTTCTGAAAAAGTGTCATAATTTCGTAGGATGTACGCGTGTCGAGATTTCCAGTCGCTTCATCGGCTAACAGAATGACAGGATCGTTAATCAACGCTCTTGCAATGGCAACCCGTTGCTGTTGACCGCCAGACAATTGATTGGGCATGTGACCCAGTCTGTCCTGCAAGTTCACCTGCTCCAAAGCGTGAATGGCTCTTTCCCTGCGCTCTTT
>JAIRJR010000326.1 GCA_031260575.1 Tannerella sp. | reverse complement strand
GGTTCACAAAGTGACACCCCGAAAATTCGACCCCAGGGGAAAAACGAACCGCTTTAGCGGTTCTGCGACCAATGCCTAAAATAAAGAAAATTGCGCAGCAATTTTGACC
Organism: Tannerella sp.; assembly: GCA_031260575.1. GTDB lineage: Bacteria > Bacteroidota > Bacteroidia > Bacteroidales > Tannerellaceae > Tannerella. The sequence goes on along the minus strand of JAIRJR010000326.1, from coordinate 3,620 downwards.
GACTTGGGGGCGTTGCGGGGGTTTCCCTCGCAGAGGGGGTAGCGTAAGACTTGCTAAGGCGGGCGGTTTTAACCGACCGCTGTAATAATGCGAAAGTGTAACCCTGTTGTTTTCCCCAACAGGGTTACACAGGATAATTCTTAGCAAGGCTGGAGCGAGGGGGAGACTTCCCCCTTCTTGATATTCTTAAAACACGAGACGCTTCGTATAATGGGAGTTTGGTTTTATTAAGGTTTATGAGTTTCTAACTTTTTTAATTCTGACAGTCTGGTTTCTACGGCTTCGGCTACTGCGATTTCTATGTCAGATACAACACTTTCTTGAATATTTTTTATTGACTCATAAACAAAGGAGTTTATGGAAAATAATTGCGGGCTGTCTATTTCCAGAGCCGTAGCAATACGTTCAAGCATTTCAGGAGAAGGAAACTTTTTTTTCTGTTCGATTTGACTTATATAATGGGCGGAGGTTTCTAATTTTTCTGCCAGTTTTTCCTGGGTTATGCCTAGTGCCCGGCGCCTGTTCTTTATGTTTTGTGCTAATAAAGCCCTTAAGCTTGTCATCAAGACAATTTTAATAGCCTATTACAAGGGCAATCAGTTCCTAATGGTGATAATATTGTAGTATTTATTGACAATTATCCCTATTAGGTATATATTCTAATCAGAAATAGTTCCTTAAAGGTATATTTTTGTTGTTTTGAAACAAGATTATACTAAAGGAATATTTACAAAAGAAGAGAGCAAGGCTCAATTTGCAAATGACAAGTCCCCTTCAAGAACATTATCTTTGCGCCTATTGCCTTGCTCTCAATAAAACCATAATGAAACATAGAGGTCAAAAAGAAGTAACAAAAAGGTTAAAGTTTGGTCAAATTTTTTGAGGGATTTATTTCAGAAGACGGTAGCCGGCACCCCATACTGTTTCTATATGCAAAGGGTTTGCGGGATTTTTTTCGATTTTATCACGAAGGCGGCTGATATGCACCTTAACGGTTTTTATGTCGCCGTACATATCTTCACCCCATATTCTGTCGTATAACGTTTCTTTGGTAAAAACCACTTCTGGATTTGAAGCAAGAAAATAGAGTAATTCATATTCCTTGGGATTGAGAGTAACTTCAACTTCATTTATATAAACCCGATGAGCGGTATTGTTGATCCTTAACCAGCCATAATCAATTTCTCCGATAGGGCTATTTGAGGTTTGTTGCTTACTTTGTTTTTGGGTAAGTCTTTCATATTGAGTAATATGTGATTTTACACGGGCGACAAGCTCTGTGGCGGAAAAAGGTTTTACAATATAATCATTTGCGCCGAAGCCCAGTCCTTTTATTTTATCACTGTCTTCTGTTTTACCTGTAACCATAAGAATTGGTATGTCAATCTTTTCCCTGATTACCCGGCAGATTGATAAACCGTCTTTCCCTGGGAGCATAAGATCGAGCAGTATTAGGGCAAAGCTACCGGAAAGCGCAAGTTCCTGACCTTTTGAGCCGTTATGTTCAATGACTGCTTCAAAGCCTTCTATTTCTAAAAAGTCTTTTATTCCTGTTGCAATTACTTTATCATCTTCAATAATCAATATTTTCTTTTTTTCTGGCATTATTTTACCTCGTCTTGCAAAACAGGAAGTGTTATAATAATTGCAAGACCGCCTGATGGCGGCAGTTCCGCATCAATAGTTCCTCCCATACGTTCAACGATTTTTGCGCTTATGGCAAGACCTAAGCCTGAACCTTTTTCAGTGCGGGAAGGGTCTGCGCGATAAAAAACGTCCAAGAGTTTTGGAAGCACATTTGTTTCCACACCGGGGCCGTCATCTGTAAAACGAAATGAAATATGATTGCCTATAACAGTTGCGCTTATTTCCATTTGCCCCTGTGTTTTGGTTTTGTACTTTATGCTGTTTTTAATTATATTAACTATCACGTTGCGAAATAAAAAAACATCTGCTGAAACAAATATGCCCTTTGGCATTTCAGAAAGATTGATAGAAAGACCGTCAGCTTCATATTTGGCTTGAGAATCCTCTAGCATTTCAGAAATGGCAAGGGTTATATCAACACGTATCAGATTAAGCGGGAATTCATCCATATCAAGTTTTGAAAAAAGAAAAAGCTGCTCAATCATTTGTTTCATGTGTTCAGCTTCGTTTTTTATAAACGAGACATATTGCTCCTGCATTTCCGGTGTTGATGCAACTCCGGTCTGTATTGCTTCTGCGCTCACTATTATTGACGTAAGAGGGGTACGCAGATCGTGTGATATACCAGCGATAAGTTCCTTTCGGTTTGCTTCGTCTTTTTGCTTTTCTGCGGTAGATGTTTCCAGTTTTGTAGCCATTTCATTAAAGGCTTCGCAAATTGGGCGGAATTCATCTTCGTTTTTGTAAACAATACGATGCGAAAAATTGTTGGACTGTATTTGCCGCACTCCCTCGCCAAGGGGTTCCAAGGGTTTTGTTATCTTTTTTGTCATGCGGTAGGTAAATATATTGTTAATAACGCTGAAAAGTAAGACAAAAAAACCCAAGCCTAAAATAGGAAATAAAAAACGAAATTCCGGGTTATTAAATGCGATTCCTTCAATTCCTCTAGGCTCTGGTGGCCCAAACGTTCCACGAGTTATGAATGCTAATATTTGACCAGCAATTGTAAACGCTCCGATAGATATGAGAACCGTGCGAAGGTTTGAAAAAAAGAGGCGGCGTTTTATTGTCATCTAGCGATCTCCTACCAAGGGGTCAAGCTGAAAAGCCTGCCCCCTGCAACATTATCATAAATCCGCTTTTACTCATAGGTTATACTGCCAAAGGGAAGGTTGAGTTCCTTCTCTAGTTCAAGAATCAAAGAAAGAAGATTAAACTGCTCTGACAAGAGCCTGTTTTGTGTAGTGCGCAAATTATCACGAGTGGAATTAAGGGATTGCAAATCAACTGCGCCGCTCCTGTAAGATTCCTCATACATTCTTAATGTTTCCTCTGCTACTAAGATGGTAAGGCTTATTGTCTCAAGTGTTTCTTCTGAACGCGTTATATCCCGGAAAAGTTTTTGCACGGTGTTTTGATGGTTTATTGATGTTTCCATTAAAAGACTTTGCTGTTTTGTTAAGGCATCATCCAATGAGTTAATTTGGCTCCTGGATGATGACCAGGGCAGATAATTATCCAGTTTGAAAGATAGAGAAATTGAAAATTGACCGTTACCATCCCGCCACTCTCTAACTGGATCAGCAGTTGGATTGGCATATTGATTCATATACATAGGGGCAGCGTTCCATGACAGATTCAAAGTTGGCGCATAAGAACGAAGATGAGCCGCTTTCCTTTGCGCTTCTATCACCGCAATGGACTGTCGTAAAGAACCCATACGCATTGATTCATGTGAGGCACTATCATTAACTGTCTGATTGTCTATTGCAAAAATATTCAGATTGCCATGCAAACTAACAGCTTCTTCAATAGGTATCATCAATAAGTTTTTCAGGTTGTCCAATGCAGCCTGATAGGCGGCTTGGGCGTTCTGTGCGCTTGACCTTTGATTTTGTACGTCAAGCCTTGCTGATAATTCGTCAAGATTTGAGGCTCTGCCAACTCTTTGTAACCCAAGAGTTTGTTCG
>JAIRJR010000360.1 GCA_031260575.1 Tannerella sp. | reverse complement strand
TAGAATGATATGAGAGACTTTATGATGCAATCTGCAAAAGTGTATTAAGGTTGAAACACGACCTGTATTATGGGCAAGATTATAATGTACTGGCTACAATAATAACTGATGGTCAAGAAAACAGTTCCACTGAATTTACTCACAAGGAAACCAAATTATTGATTGCCAATATATCTGAAAAGCCCAATTGGGCATTTGGATTCATTGGAGCAAATATAGATGTAGAAGCAGTTGCCGGTTCACTTTCAATTTCCCAGAAGTGCAGAATGAAGTTTGATGCTAATGACAACAGTGTTAAGCAAATGTTTGGTCAATATACAGTAAAGCTCAGAAAAATCTATCTGACATAATTGATAAAGGGGGAAAGAGTGATGATTTGGAGTTCTAAGCATCCATTATTTTGGGAAATTTTTAATCCCATCTGGGCGGGAGTTTCGAAATATAGATTCCTGCCCAGATACATAATACATGAAAGCACAATTGAGGTCTTGGGTTTTGTATAGTTACATTTATTTGCGTATTTTTGCGGATGAATAAATACATCTCATCCTTCTATGAATTGGAAAGAGCAAGCCATTAAATATTTGAACGACAGTCTATATCCAGTCTCTACTGAATTGAACGAGATAGATTGGAAAAGCGGTTTGTCTCCAAAGTCAGACAGACTGGCACAGCATATTTGCGCTTTTGCCAATCAGGAGGATGGTGGTTTCCTTGTTTTCGGCGTGAATAATGATGCAACCATGTTTTCCGTCACAAAGGAACAAACGGATGAAATAGTGAAAACGTTGGGAAATATTGCTTTGAATAATTTATCACATTCCGTACAAATTCAGCATAATACAATAGAATACAACGGAAATGCCCTGTTGTTTGTGTATATTCCCGAACAAACGGAAAAACCTGTTTATCTACGAGGTAAAACAATACATGACAGTTATCATCGTTCAGCAGGACAGACAGTCAAGATGAGTCCATACGAAGTAAAACAGATGATTGCCCAATCGCAAGGGCTATTGTTTCACGAGCAATATGCAATGACAAAAGTAAATGCAGACGATGTATTGCGGCTGTTGGATTACATGTGTTATTTTCAACTGACAGGGCGCAACTTCCCTGAAAGCAAGTCAGTAATACTTGAGGCGTTGGCTGATGGGGAATTTATTGAAAAACAGGGTGATTATTGGAACATAACTAATCTTGGCGCACTATTGTTTGCCCGCGACTTGACTAAATTCAAGGGTTTGCAATTTAAGACATTGCGCATCATCTTATATACAGGAAAAGGTCGAATTGACGCACATCCCGAAGTGAACTTCAAAGAAGGATATGCCTTTGGTTTTGAGCATTTTATCCAATTCATCATGGAGCGTACTTCAGTTGAAGTCATTGAGAGAGTGTTCCGTGAAGTAAAGGAAACCTATCCCGAAAGAACAGTAAGAGAACTTTTAGCCAATGCGCTTATTCATCAAGACCTGTGGCAAACAGGTACACACACAATGGTTGAGATTTTTCCCGACCGTATGGAAATGACTAATCCCGGTACACCATTGGTGGATGTAAACCGTTTCATTGATGCTCCCCCCAAGTCGCGTAATGATAAAATCGCAATTTTGATGCACCTCTTTGACTTTTGCGAATTGCGTGGCAGCGGAGTTGACCGAGCAATAGAAGCAGTAGAAAAGGCTATTCTTCCCGCCCCAAAGTTTATCAGGGGCGACTTTTATACCAAAGTGGTCATCTATCCCAAAAAGACATTTGCGGAAATGAGCAAAGAAGACCGTATACGTGCTTGCTATCAGCATTGTTGCCTCAAATATATGAGCAATGAAAAAATGACCAATCAGAGTTTCAGGGAACGGATGGGGATTGAGGAAAAGAATTATCCGATGGCTTCCAAAATTATTAAAGAAACGGTAAATGCAGGATTGATTAAAGAATATTCTCCCGAAAACAAATCAAGAAAATTCACAAGCTATATACCTCATTGGGGGTAATCTTATGTAACTGACATGTAATAATAAACACTATGTCCTTAGTTATTTCTCTGATATTCAGTGCGATTTTTATGTAACTGACATGTAACTGGAAACTGTTATTATTCCGAATGTAAAGCCGTAATTCTTTGATAATCTATCAAATACTTATGAGACTGACAGGTGACTGAAAAATAAACTCCCCTGTCCGCAAAAACAAGGGAGTTGTTTTTTGAAATTGTCCGTAAATAAACATTCAGATTGCCGTATAGTTAAGTTTGCCAGCCAGTTCTCCCATTTCCCTGACAACCGTTTTTTCCGGCACTTTGGCATAACTCCCTGTTTTTAGCATTGGTCGGTTTGGCACAACACTTCTTTAACTTTCAGCGTTGCTTGGCGGAGAGACAGGGATTCGAACCCTGGGTACCCGTAAGGGTACAACGGTTTTCGAGACCGCCCCGATCGACCACTCCGGCATCTCTCCAAGTCGGGTGCAAAGATAGACAATTTTAAATATTCATCCGTAATAAAAAATAAAAAAAACCACCCCCTACTCTCTTCGACAATTTTGAGAATCTGTTTGAAATTTAAAAAACCTCTTTATATTGCCTGCGCAATCGAACAATTATGTCGCCGATATATAACGCCAATCCTATCCAGATAAGAGCAAAAGCGATTGCATGTGTTGAGGAAAAAATCTCGCGATAGATGTATATGCCGATAAAAAGATTGATTGTTGGTGAGATATACTGAAAGAAACCAATTGAATATAAGGGTATTTTGACTGCTGCCAACCCAAACCAGTAGAGAGGCAGGGCAGTTATTACACCTGCAAGGACAAGTAAAATAACTACAGGATACGGTTGGGTGAGCAACGAAACACCTGCAACCGAAGCGCCGAAGAATAGATATACCAATGCAAAAGGGGCGATAAGCGCCGTTTCGACTGCCAAAGCGCTCATCGAATCGTAGTCCATCTGCTTTTTCATTAGACCGTAAACCCCAAACGACAATGCCAAGATAATAGCTACCCAAGGGAATTGTCCATAATTGATAGTAAGGTATGCCACTCCGGCTACTGCAAACAAAAATGCTGTAATTTGAGTTTTATTCAATTTTTCACCCAAGAAAACCATTCCCAACACAATACTAACCAAAGGATTGATAAAATATCCCAAGGAACACTCAACGATATGATTCGCATTAATTGCATAAATATACACTCCCCAGTTTAGGGCAAGAAGTATCCCGGTAATTGACAGTCTCAACAATGCTTTTGGGTCGGAGAAGTATTTCCGAATATACCCTCTTTTTATGAACAAACCTAAGGATAACGTAAAAACCGTCGACCAGATTATCCTGTGAGCCAGTATCTCTAAGGACGGAATGGTATCCAATTGTTTCCAATAGATCGGCAACACCCCCCAACTCAGATAGGCTAAAACGACAAAAATTATTCCTTTTGTGTTATGACCAATAAACTTCATTTCAACATCTTCTCTGTGTTATCATATTGTTTTACAGAGATTCACAGAGACTAACCCTATATCCCGCCGAATTGCTCAGCTACGACGCTTTCGCTTTCCCGCATCGCTTCCAAAGTCATACTCAATAGCTTGTCTAATTCCCAGTCCAACATTTCAGCTCCCCGGCGAATGATATCGCGTGAACATCCGGCAGCAAAGGCCGTTGTTTTGAATTTTTTCTTCAAACTATTTAATTCCATATCCGAAACGCTTTTCGAAGGACGAATCAATGCGGCGGCGCTAATGATACCGGTCAATTCGTCTACGGCGAAAAGAACTTTTTCCATTTCATGTTCGGGCTTCAGATCTACCATGATACCATGCCCATGCGAGCAAATGGCACGAATCACATCTTCGCCATAGTTGCCATCCCTCAAAATTTCTGCCGTTTTGATACAGTGTTCCTGCGGATACATCTCAAAATCAAGGTCGTGCAACAATCCAACCAGACCCCAATAATCAGCATCGTAGCCTAATTCGTTCGCAAACCACCGCATCACTTCTTCGACCGTAAGTGCATGTTGGATATGATACTTCTCCTTGTTATATTGCATAAGCAGGTCGAGCGCTTTTTTTCGTTCCATCATATTCTGTATTTATTTATAGGTAATCCATTTGATTATTTCTTTGAGTCGAGGCTTTTTGCCGTACATCAAAATTCCCACACGGTAAATCTTAGCTGAAAGCCATACAAATCCCACCGATGTCGCAAATAACAGTGTCACTGAAAGCAGTTTCTCCCACAAGGGGATATCGTAAGGAATGCGCATCAACATGACAATCGGCGAAGTAAATGGGATCAACGAACACCAAAAAGCCAATGGGCCATCCGGATTATCGACACTATAGATGCCGGTATACAAGGCAAAAATCATGATAATCATCATCGGCGCCATAAATTGTTGTGAGTCTTCAGGGCTGTTGATCGCCGAACCTACAGCTGCAAAAAGCGAAGCATACAACAAGTAGCCGCCCACAAAAAAGATGACAAAAAAGATTGCAATCTCACCAAAATTAAACGATTGCAATTGCGACACCCACTCCATACCCTGCTGAAGCTCAACCGGATTCGCCTGCTGAGACATGGAAATACCCTGTTGCATGGATGCCATATCCATCCCTCCGGCAGTATTAAATATCAAACCGCTTGTACCTACCGGCATCAATAACAACGTTAAGATGCCCCAAAGAATCAATTGTGTGATTCCGACAAGCCCGATCCCGATGATCTTTCCCATCATCAGACTGAATGGACTGACCGACGAAACCATGATCTCAACAATCCGGTTGGTCTTTTCTTCCATCACGCCTTGCATCACCATTCCGCCGTACATCATGATAAACATATAGATTAACATGGTAGAAACCATCCCGATGATCAATGCAATCTGTCCCGATGAACTTGTTTCCGAACCATCGGTACCCCATTTTATGGTTTGTATTTGAAATGAGATACGGCTTTCGTTGATGATTTGATCTAAACCGGGAATCTGAAAAGATGCCAGCTTCTCAGTCTCCATTTGTTTGGATAACACCTGATTAACCAATCTTGACAAATCGCCTGGGATCTGTTTTTCAGCATAAAGCGCCGCAGCTTTCGGATTTTCCAACAAATCATCGGTAATACTCAGAATGGCAAACAAATCCTTCCGTTGGTCTGTCCGGTATTCATCCAACGATTTTACAGCATTAAAAAACAGATAATTATCCGCTTGAGGAAATAAAGACGCATATTTGCCCGTATGGTCGATGACAGCAATACGGCGAAGGCTATCTCCCTTCATCGTTGCAAGCCAAAGAGGCACAAACATCAAACCGGTAATCAGGATTGGAGTCAATAAAGTCATGATAATAAATGATTTCTTACGTACGCGGCGTAAGTATTCACGGGTGATGATCAATAATGTTTTATTCATAGTTGAAAATTGAAAGATGAAAATTGAAAGATGACAAATAATAATTCGTGATTGACTAATTGCCTGTTACTGTTTTAATAAACACATCATTCATGGATGGGAGTTCTTCCACAAACGAATGGATATCATATCGTTGAGCCAAAACATTTAATAATGCGGAATTGCCGATCCGCACTTCTTTTTGGATATGTGCTTCGGTGAATAATCCTTTTTTTTCTGCGGAAAGAAGGGTAAAAAAACCGGGCATGGATTCGATACGTTCGTCAGCGATATTAAGCCGGAAGATATTGTTTTTATACCGGTTGCGAATATCGTTTACGTTGCCGCCGAGTACCACCTTCGATTGATTAATCAATGCAATTTCATCACAAATCTCTTCGACCGATGCCATATTGTGCGTCGAAAAAATAAGCGTATGCCCTGCTTTCTTCAAATCAAGCATTTCGCTTTTTAACAGTTCCGTATTCACCGGGTCAAAACCACTGAAAGGTTCATCAAAAATCAGCAGGTCGGGCTGATGAATCACTGTGATGATAAATTGAATCTTCTGCTGCATCCCTTTCGACAGTTCTTCTAATTTCCTATTCCACCAAGGCATGATATCAAATTTCTCGAACCAAATTGTCAGCCGTTTGCGGGCTTCGACCGCAGTAAGTCCTTTTAATTGGGAAAAGTAGACGGCCTGCTCGCCCACTTTCATTTTTTTATACAATCCACGCTCTTCGGGGAGGTATCCGATTCGGAAAATATCATCGGGTTGCGACAGATGTCCGTCAAATAAAATTCTGCCTTCGTCGGGCGCTGTGATACGGTTGATGATTCGAATCAATGTCGTTTTCCCGGCTCCATTCGGGCCGAGTAAGCCGAATATCTTTCCTTTCGGAACTTGAATACTGACATGGTCGAGCGCCCTGTGATTCGCAAATTGCTTAACAATGGATTCTGCTTCAATGAAATACATATCTTACATTTTTAAAATAATTCGTTCGCCTAATTCTTTGCTTAACACTTTCTTTATTTCATTCAAGCGGTTGAGTTCGTTCAACCGTTTGATCGACTCATCCATTTCCCCTTTTTTTTGCAAATCTCTGATATCTTTTTTGATATCACCGATTTGTCTCATCACATACATAATTTTCAACGAAAACAGATCACGGCGTATCATCCGTTCAAACTCCTCCATTTGCCTTTCTATCTTTATAGTATAATCCACACGTTCATTTGCCGGCATCGATGAAAGATCGACCGGTTTCCGGAAATCAAAACCGGGGATATATTTATCGTCAGTCAGGTTGATGGCAATCATGCTCACAGCCGGATCGGCGTGGGAAAGAAAATACCGGGAGGATTTGAAGTGAGGTTCGCGGCAAAGCGTCACCGATTCTTCTAAAATTTCGCGGTATTTAGGGGTTTTAAAAATCATGTCATCCTGTTGGAGTTCCGAATGAATATATTCGGCTACCCGAATGACGACATGCTCATTTTCATCCGTATATTCGGATAAAACCAACTCTCCGTATTGGATTACATAACGCAGAAGGGCTTCCTCGCAGGGTTGGTATGGAGATGCTGCCAATTGAGAATTGAGCATTGAGAATTGAGATTGTGGGGCAGAATCAAGGTCGGGAGAGAATTGAGATTGTGGGGCAGATACCACTTTCTCAGGTGAAGACGCATCGCGCCCCGCTGTTGTTACAGCCGTGCTTATTTTATTTGTCTCCTTCGACTTATGAAGGCGGATTTTATTGAGTTCATAAAGTAAAGTTTGCTCTTTAACTTCCAGCAAGTCACTACAATCCTTAATATATACGGAACGTATGATGGGATCGGGAATCAAAGCAATGGAACGGATCATATCCGTGATCAGGGCTGCCTTTTGGATTGGGTCGTTCCCGGCCTCATTGAGAAGCAATTGCGTCTTAAATCGGATAAAATCGGTTTCTTTCTCCTGAATATATACGGCAAATTCAAACGCATTGTGTTTCCGGGCAAAAGAATCAGGATCCTCCCCATCCGGCAGAAGAACGACTTTCACATTCATACCTTCCTCCAATAAAAGGTCTATACCGCGTATGGCCGCTTTAATACCCGCCGCATCGCCATCGTAAATCACTGTGATATTGTTGGTTATTCTTCGAATCCGGTTGATTTGCCCCGGTGTTAAAGCCGTTCCCGACGAAGCCACGACATTTTCCACCCCCGACTGGCACATAGAAATCACATCCGTATACCCTTCGACTAAAAAGCACTTATCTGCTTTTGCGATCGCTTGTTTGGCCAAAAAGATGCCATATAATTCGCTGCTTTTGTGATAGATTTCACTTTCGGGCGAATTAATATACTTTGACGATTTGTCGTTTTTCCGGAGGATACGACCCCCAAAAGCCACCACCTGACCACTCACCGTATGGACGGGAAAAATAATCCTTCCCCGGAAGCGATCGACAGTCGCTCCATTTTCATAAAACCCGACCAGCCCGGTCTTTTCTAAAAACTCCGCCTGGTATCCATTTTGTAAAGCAGTGCGATACAGGTCGTCGTGATTATCCAACGAATACCCTAACTGAAACTTGCGAATGGTTTCTTCCCGAAAACCCCGTTCATTAAAATAACGCAATCCGATTGTGCGTCCTTCTTCGTGATCGAACAATCGCGATGAAAAATGTTTCTGCGCCCATGCATTAACGATAAACAAACTTTCACGGGCGCTCTTCAGTTGCTTCTCTTCGTTTGTCAATTCACGTTCATGAACCTCTATGTGATATTTTTTCGCTAAATATTTAAGCGCATCATTATAACCCAATTGCTCATGTTTCATCACAAAATATACAGGCGAACCTCCTTCACCGCAGGAAAAACACTTACATATATTCTTAGTAGGCGATACGGAAAACGACGGAGTCTTTTCGGGATGGAAAGGACATAATCCCAAATAGTTTACCCCACGTTTTCGTAAAGTAACAAATTCGGATACAACATCCACAATATTTGCCGAATCTAAAATTTTATCTCTTGTCGCCTGGTCGATCATAAACTAAACATTGAGTTTTTATTCGACAAATATACGTATTAATTGTTAGCGGTTGTCAATAATTGCTCACAAATCTCTTTTTTCTTTTCCCCATTATCTAATTTGCGCAAGCAAGAGATTAATTTTCAATTTTCAACTTTCAATTTTCAATTAATTTCTATCTTTGTCCCTGAAAAAGGAAATACATTGGACAAAATCGTAAAACTTAGAGTTCAAGGATTGACAAATAGCCAATTACATTCAGGCGCCTATGCGTTAATCCTGTCGGAAGAAGGCCCTCGCCGGATTCCCATCATCGTGGGCATATCGGAAGCCCAATCCATTGCGATCGCTTTGGAAGAATTAAAACCACCCCGCCCGCTTACCCATGATTTGTTCGTTGCTTTTATTCAGGCCTCGCGGATTCGCCTGAAAGAAGTGTTTATCAACAAGTTTGTCGATGGCGTATTTTTTTCGGAAATGGTTTTTGACGATGGATTTCATGAGATACGGATTGATTCGCGCACATCCGATGCCATCGCGATGGCCCTTCGCATGAAATGCAACATCTACACCCTCGAATCCATCATCCAAAGATGTGGTATCGTATTGGAGGATATGGAGTTTGCAGAATCGGACGAAGATACCCTGTTGAAAACGCTCAACCCTGAAGATATCAAAGACCGGGAAACGCTGAAAGTATGGTTCAGCCTTCTGCCCGACGATGAAATCGATGAAAGAATGGAGAAAGCGATCGCCGAAGAAAAGTATGAATATGCCAATATGTATAAAGAAGAATTGAATAGACGTCAAAAAATGGAGGAAAAGTCATGATCGAATCTGCCGGATTTAATGTGATATCCCTGTTACGGGGTCTGTTGGGTATCATTTGCATTTTAGCCCTTGCCTTTTTGTTTAGTACCAATCGTAAACGAATCGATTGGAAATTAGTCATTTCGGGCTTAGCACTCCAGCTTGTTTTAGCATTGTCAATCCTTTATATCCCCTTTGTCGGGGCATTTTTTGAGATTCTGGGGAAAATATTTGTCAAGGTTGTAGACTTTACATTCGACGGGGTTTCATTTTTATTAGGTCCTTTGGCATCCCAAAATAATGGCGTTGTTTTTCTGATTCATGCGTTGCCGATATTGATCTTTTTTACGGCAATCGTTTCTTTACTATACCATTGGGGTATTATTCAGCACATCGTAAGTTTCTTTTCACGGGTTCTGCGCAGCGTGATCCGGAATATTACCGGACAGGAGGCATTGGTCGTTATCGGGAATATCTTTTTGGGTATGACCGAATCGCCGGTTCTGGCCAAACAATACTTGCCAAAAATGAATAAATCGGAATTTTTTTTAGTCATGGTGGCGGGTATGGCTACGATTGCAGGCTCAGTATTGGGTGTTTATGTCGGTTTATTGGGCGATGGCGATCCTGTCAAACAGGTTTTCTTTGCCAAACACCTTTTGTCAGCCTCGGTAATGGCTGCTCCCGGCGCCATTGTTTTGGCGAAGATGATCTATCCCCAAACCGAACAAATGGATCATGCAAATGTGAAAGCGGAAATTGAAAAAGAATACCGTAGCCCCATCGAAGCGTTAGCTGCAGGTACTTCCACCGGCATCAAATTGATGGTGAACGTTGCTGCTATGCTTTTGGTTTTTATCGCATCAATCGCTTTGTTAAACTACGTTTGCGAAGGCCTCATCGGCAAGTATACCGGACTGAACGATTGGGTTGTATCCATTACAAACGGAAAATCGGAAGGTTTTACGATTCATTTCATCGCAGGCGTAATTTTTTCTCCATTGATGTGGTTGATCGGAATACCTGCCGAAGATATGCTATCGGTAGGCGCTTTGTTAGGCCAAAAAACCGTGTTAAATGAATTTGTAGCTTATTTCCAATTGCAACAATGGAAAAGTACCGGCATTTTTGCTTACGAAAAATCCATCATCATGTCCACCTATATATTATGTGGTTTTGCCAATATCTCGTCGATAGGGATCTTGGTTGGCGGTCTGGGTGTATTAGCCCCTGAAAAACGCCCGATGGTCGCGCAATTGGGATTTCAAGCCATGCTTACCGGCGCCGCTGTCTCCATCCTTTCAGCCACAATGGTAGGAATGATTTTGGGTTAGTGATCAGTGGTTAATTTTCTCTTAATTCTTAATTCTTAACTCTTAATTAATAAAGGTTATGCAGCTATTCTATGCCCCTCACATAGCGACACATCCTGTTTTGCCCGAAGAAGAATCGGGACATGCCATTCGTGTGTTGAGGTTGAAAGCGGGAGACGAAATACGGATAACCGACGGACATGGTTTTTTTTACCAAACCATCATCACAAATGCCAATCCCAAACATTGTGAAGTACAAATCATTGCCACTCAACAACAAACCTCGCTTTGGCCGTTTCAAATCCATATTGCCGTAGCGCCGCCCAAAAATATCGACCGCATGGAATGGTTTGTCGAAAAAGCCACAGAGATTGGGATTGATGCGATCACTTGCCTGAATTGCCGGTTTTCCGAACGACGGGAAATCAAAACAGCCCGTTTGGAAAAAATACTGGTAAATGCGATGAAGCAGTCGCAAAAAGCCCGGTTGCCTCTATTGACAGGAATGACTGAATTTCAAGATTTTATCAGCCGGCCGTTTTGTGGCTCCAAATTTATCGCCCACTGTGCGCCGGGCGAAAAACCTTCCCTCAAACAGGTCTATCCATGCGGCGAAAATGCCCTTATATTGATTGGCCCGGAGGGCGATTTCAGTCCGGAGGAAATCTCACTTGCCACCCAACAGGGTTTTCAAGCTATTTCACTTGGGAAAAGCCGGTTGCGAACAGAAACAGCTGCATGGGTTGCCTGCCATACCATTCATTTGATCAATCCGTCATCCTGAATCCGCAAAACAATAACATCAAATTCCGGCAATCATCGAACGCAGTTTGACATTTGCAATTAAATCCCAATCCTTGTGTCAACTTTCAACAAGAAACCGTAACTTTGTGCCAACCTATTTTGAGAAATAAATATTGAATATGCAAACCTGTATTGTTAATGTTACGATTTATACGGAAAATGAAGTCATTCCGAATGGAACAATAGTAATTGATAATGAGAAAATTACCGGGATACATCCTTTTCCCGTACACGTTCAGTATGCTACGGTGGTAGATGGTTCCGGACTCTTGGCTATTCCGGGATATATTGATACCCATTGTCATGGAGGAGCCGGATTTGATTGCAATGACGCATCCATGGATTCGGTTTTGGGCATGCGCGACTTTTACGGAAGGCATGGGATCACCACCCTCTACCCTACCCTATCCGCCAATGCGATACCTGAAACCATCAACGGATTGAAAACCATTCGTGAAGCCATGCAACAAAACCAACCGGGAAGGACTGAAATTTGCGGTTGCCACCTTGAAGGGCCTTTTCTGAATAAAGCCCATAAAGGCTGCCAGACAGAAAAACATATCATTGCTTTAAACGACGGATACCTGCAAATGTACGCTACCTACAAGGATGTCATTAAACGTACCACCATAGCGCCCGAAGTAGAACACAACATCGATTATTTTCCGGCATTAAGCCAAATGGGCATACAGGTGACAATCGGCCATAGTTGTGCCGTATACAAAGATGTGGAATATGCCGTCGCACAGGGAGCGATTGGTGTGACCCATCTATTTAATGCCATGTCGCAAACCAAAAAAGCAGGCCCTTTCAGGATAGGAGGTGTTTTGGAAGCCGCTTTGACTTTAGACGATCTTTATGCAGAGATAATCGCCGACGGCTTCCATCTGCCCAACGAACTGATACGGATTGCATACCGCTGTAAAGGCGCTGACCGGTTAACGGTTTGTTCCGATGCGAACAGTGCAGCCGGAGGCGTTGAAGGAGAGGTGTTTCACACTTGCGGCACTTCATTTGTGATCGAACAGGGCGTGGCGATGAACATCGAACGTACCTCGTTGGCTTCATCCGTCACCCCCATCGACCGTATGGTGCGCCACCTGATTTTCAATGTCAAGCTTCCTGCTTTCGATGTCGTCAAAATGGCAAGTACCTCGACAGCCCGGATGATGAAGATGGATCAACGCAAAGGCTCGATCGCCATCGGCAAAGATGCAGACATCAATTTGGTCGATCCTGATTTCAATGTAATCCAAACTTTCTGCAGAGGGGAATCATAAAGGTTCATAGTTGATGAATGATTACATTTTTTTTGTATTTTTAAGATTAAATTCATATCTTTGTCGTCGTTTTTTGTAAACTCTACATTTATATTTTATTAATTATTTAAATATGTGCTTATGAAAAGAATTACTTTTCTATTAATGTGCTTATTATTAAGCATTGGACTGGTTTCCGCTCAAAGCCGGGTGACAGGTGTTGTCATTTCTGCCGAAGACGGTGGGCCGGTGATTGGAGCGTCTGTCGTTGTCAAAGGAGCGACAGGGACAGGTACTGTCACTGACATTGCCGGCAATTTCACTTTGAACGTACCCTCAGGCTCCACTACATTGATCGTTTCTTACATTGGGATGATCACGCAGGAAGCCCCCGTCAGCGCCAATATGCGAATCGCCTTGCATTCCGATTTGCAACAATTGGATGAAGTGGTGGTGGTTGGTTATGGTACGCAACGAAAAGCGGACATTACAAGTTCGATTACCAGAGTTGGCGGAGAGAATATTGCAGGCCTGGCTTCTCCGAGCTTCGACCAGCAGTTAGCCGGTCGTGCTGCCGGAGTGCAGGTAAGTCAAAGTACGGGCGAACTCGGCAAAGCGCCCACCATCAGGGTGAGAGGGGTTAATTCGCTTTCTTCATCCACCGAACCGTTGTATGTTGTTGACGGCGTCCCAATATCAACCGGCACATTCGGAAGAGGCAGCGCAATGGCTGATATTAATCCCGACGATATCGAATCGATTTCAGTCTTGAAAGATGGAGCTGCCACAGCCATTTACGGTTCGCGCGCATCCAATGGGGTTGTGTTGATTACAACTAAAAAAGGGAAAGCCGGATCTGCAACGCTCAGTTATAGTGGGTATATGAGTTGGGCTACGGCAACCAAATTGCCCAAATTGCTCAACGGGCAACAATTTGTGGATGTCCTTAATGAAATGTATGCCAACCAGCCTTCGAGCGCAAAACCTGCAGTCTATGATGGAACCGATACGAATTGGAATGATTATATGTATCGAACCGGAATTCAACATTCGCATACGGTTGCCATTTCCGGCGGGACTGAGAAAGCGCAGTATTATGCTTCAGGAGGATATACGGATATGGAAGGAACAGTCATTGCTAACTATTTGAAACGTTTTACCGTAAAAGCCGATGCAACGATCAAGGCTACCAATTGGTTGAGAGCCGGAATCAGCTTCAACGGATCGAGCCAAAAAGCTCAGGGCATGACGGATGGATGGAACTCGCTTTCGGATCCTTTGTTCGGCGGTATCCGGATGCTTCCGAATGTGGCGGTTTATAATCCGGACGATCCGACAGGTTATAATATCGACAAGGATAACCGGAGAGCGCTGGGTCGTGGACCCAATACACAGACTATCGCCAATAATATCCCCAACCAGGTTTGGGTGTTGGAAAATAATTCAAATTTTACACAAAACTACCGGGCTATCGCCAATGCTTTTTTGGAAATAATGCCTTTACAAGGGCTTAGTCTCAAGTCTATGGTTGGAGCAGATATACTTTTATCGGATGATCACACCGTATGGATGCCAGAACACGGCGATGGCAGCGGTTATGGTGGTTATATGGGAAGAACCTTTGATCCGAATACGCGCTGGAATTGGCAAAATATATTATCGTATAACGTTAAAATCAATGATCATTCACTTGACTTGACCGGTGTTCAGGAATACTCCAAATATTCGTACCGTTTTTTCCAAATGACAGGACAAAATTTTTCCGATAAACTGTTTATGGATGATTTTATATCGGGTACTTTTGATATGATGGGTATGTTTGGAGGCAGTCAGCATTGGGGAATGGCATCTTATATGTTTCGTGCAAACTATAATTTTGCAAACAAATATTATTTAGGCGCTTCCATCAGGACGGACGGGTTGTCGAAATTACCGGAAGACAATCGTTGGGGTACATTCTATGGTGTTTCCGGCGCCTGGCGTCTCTCCAACGAATCATTTTGGGACGGACTACGTGAGACAATCAATGATTTCCGCCTCAGGGGAAGTTTTGCTACTGTTGGAAACTCAGGCATCTCAGGTAATTACCCCTATATGGGGACTTATAACCCACAAAAATATGGCAACCAATCGGGTATTTATTACAATAATGTCGGAAACAACAACTTAAAATGGGAAACCCAGCAAACGCTTGATTTGGGATTCGATATGCAATTGTTGAATGGCCGTATGTCACTCGAATTTGCTTATTGGAAGAAAGAAAATTCCGACATTGTCCTGGCGGTACCCATTGATCCGATGCTTGGAATGCCGGGGAATAAAATCAACCAAAATATCGGACAGATTAATAACGACGGATTAGAGTTTACAATTGGCGCTACGATTGTTAATAACAGGGATTTAACATGGAGAGTCGATTTGAATGTATCTACCTTGCGCAATGAAATCATCAAATTAGTCGATGGCGATGTGATGGGAACGTATACCATCCACCGCGAAGGTGAATCGCAAAATACATTGTGGGGATATAAATATGCGGGTGTAAACATGGAAAACGGAAATCCGATGTGGTACAAAAAAGACGGCAGCATTGCACAGTTGAATTTACCGGCAGCAACCCATTCAATCTATAATCCTTCCAATCCGGCTGATGTTAGTCAAAGTACTTCGCTTACTGCAGACGATAAGGTATTGCTTGGCAATACCATTCCCAAATGGTTTGGAGGGTTTAATAATACATTGACATATAAGGATTTTGATTTAAATCTTTTCTTCAGGTTTGCAGGAGGTTATTCCATTATGAATGGCACGGCGCAATACCATCTGAACAACCTTGATTTTGCCAACAAAGGCGCCGAAGTATTGGATCGTTGGCAGAGTAAAGAAAAACCGGGAAATGGCATTGTACCGAAGTTAGTCATCGGACGCGGTAATGTGACAAACAGAGAGCAGGAAACCAATGGTCGCTTTGTTGAAAAAGGCGATTATTTGAAGTTGGGTACCGTTACATTGGGTTACAAATTGCCGAGAAATACGGTTTCCAAAGCAGGTATTACCAATGCCCGCATATATTGCACCTTGCAAAACGTATTGACATTTACCAAATATTCGGGTTTGGATCCTGAATTATCAAGAAATAT
>JAIRJR010000270.1 GCA_031260575.1 Tannerella sp. | reverse complement strand
CAGCCGTAATGAAGATAATGCACGCACATTAGCAAATCGGTTGAAAACGGCGTGGACAACACATATCCATAAAATTTCACAGGAGGCTGATATATATCTATTTGCCATTAAAGACGATGTATTAGAGGAGGTAATTTGGCAAGTTCCAGGAAATCAAGGACTATGGGTTCATACGTCAGGCTTTCTGCCTATGGATATTTTCAAAGGTTATTCCGAACGTTACGGCGTAATGTACCCGTTGCAGACTTTTACGAAAGAAAGAGCATTGGATTTGCGTCATGTCCCAATTTTTATTGAAGCCTGTATGCCGGAAGATGAAGAATTATTGACTGAATTTGCCTTACAATTATCATCAAACGTACAAATCCTTGATTCCGAAAAACGAAAATACCTGCATGTAGCGGCTGTTTTTGCTTGTAATTTCTGCAATCATCTATATGCAATTGCGTATCAAATATTGGAAGAAAACAAAATATCACCCAATGTTCTGCTGCCTTTGATTGAAGAAACCGCTAACAAAGTGCGGACGCTCCACCCATTGAAAGCCCAGACCGGCCCAGCTGTTCGCAACGATTTGGAGATGATCAACAGGCATATAGCTTTACTGACCGATCCGGAATTGAAAACGATATATCAAACCATCAGCAATCATATACTAAAGGGAACCAAACCATGAGCAATATCAATATCCATAAAAACGGATCATTTATGGATCGAAAATTTCAAATCATACTTGCCTCCAATTCACCCCGCCGCAAGGAGCTATTGCATGGATTGGGCATCGCTTTTGAAGTACGGGTTATTCCGGATATAGACGAATCATTTCCGGAAAATCTACCCCTTTCCGATATTCCCGGTTATATCGCACAAAAAAAGGCAGATGTGTATCTGGTGTCTCTTAAAGAAAATGAATTGATTATCACGGCAGATACAGTGGTGGTGCTTGACAATCGGATTATTGAAAAACCTGCCGGTCGCAATGAAGCCATCTGTATGCTTTCAAAGCTATCCGGTCGTACCCATGAAGTCATTACAGGTGTTGTGATGACTACGCTCGAAAAGCAGGTAAATTTTTCTGTTCATTCCTTTGTTGATTTTGCAGAATTGGATGATGAAGAAATCATTTATTACGTCGACTCATTCCAACCTTATGATAAAGCAGGCGCATATGGTATTCAGGAATGGATAGGATACATTGGCGTACAAGGTATCAGCGGTTCTTTTTATAATGTCATGGGTTTGCCAATCCAGCGGCTCTATCAGGAATTGAAGCGGTTTTAGTGGTTAATTCTCGATTCTCCACGATCATTCGTATCTTCTTTCCAATTTGTGAATCAACTTCAAGCGTGCCATTGGATTTATTTTATTATCTTTGTAGCGTTGAATTTATTCAAACAGATCACTTTTAAAATTTTGAAATCAATGAAAAAAAAGATGTTTTTAGCAATCGCAATTTGTTTG
The DNA here is from genome assembly GCA_031260575.1 of Tannerella sp. Taxonomy (GTDB): domain Bacteria; phylum Bacteroidota; class Bacteroidia; order Bacteroidales; family Tannerellaceae; genus Tannerella. The sequence goes on along the minus strand of JAIRJR010000270.1, from coordinate 8,708 downwards.
ATTGCAGCCGTACAAGCTGCGGCACAGGATTCTTATTTTAATCAAGACGACAATGTCGTGAGTCTTGGATTGGGACTTGGTGGAACCCTTTACTCCGGTTATGGCTATAGTGGAAACGGTTTCAGCAGAATGCCTGCCTTCTCGCTCTCTTATGAGCGTTGTATCATAGATAATCTGTTCAATGAACAAAGCGCTCTGGGGGTAGGTGGATTAATAGGTTATACTTCTGCCAAATACAACTATAACTTGGTTGGCGGCCGGGGATGGAAATCCACTGATGTTATGATAGGCGCACGGGCTGCTCTTCACTATGCGTTTATTGACCAATTGGATACGTATGCCGGTATTATGGCTGGATATAATGTCAATAGTTGGAAATGGAATGGAGACGGAACAACGCATACCTCAGGAAGCAGTGGGCTTACTTATTCTCTTTTCGCCGGAGGCCGCTATTATTTCTCTGATTCATTTGCAGCTTTTGCAGAACTCGGCTACGGTTATACATTTCTCAATGCAGGTCTTTCGGTGAAATTTTAGTTTTGACAAATCATCGCTTTCATAAAAAATTATTTCCTCATGTTTTTATGATCAAATTTCTGCCGGCAGAGATGTCCGCAGGAGTTTTTTTGAATGTAACAAAAAAATACAGCCGGTATCTTACGAATCCTTGTCTTTCACAACGAAAGATGTATAAAGCTGAAGAATAGCGGAAATCAAAAGAAAAGCCACCCAAGCCATTTGCCGTTTGAACATAAAAACAGAGGCTATAATCATTGCAATACCTGCAAAGATGTTCATCCGTTGTAACCGGCGAAACCGGAAATCCGATGTCTGATTAGAGATTGTCAGATAATATACAGTCACTCCGGCAGCGCCAACAGAAAAAATGTAAGGTTCATAATTCCATTGAGTTAGATAGAGAGATGCGCCAATCAAGACCAATATATAAGAAAAGACGAATATTTTGGTCGGCATTATGAATATAACTGAATATCTGAATGATCCATATTGTTTATTTATCCACTACGATAAAAACATCTTCTTCGGGTTTCTTCATGTAATATTCCTCACGGGCAAAACGTTCTAAACGCTCTTTTCCCGAATTAAGGTCTTCCATTTTTTTACGGCTTATTTCAATTTCTCTCCGGTAATTTTTAATTTCTTGTTCCAGACCCCGAATCTTTTCATCGTATTGATAACGCTTATAAAGGTTACTGTCTCCCACAGTGAATGTAACAATCAAAAATACAACGATTACCACTCCATACTTATTTAGTTTGGAGAGGTATTTTGCATAAAATTTTTTAAGAAAAGACATATCTCTTGAAAAGTTTTTGCAAAAGTACAAAAATATTCCCTATCTTTGTCTGTAGTATCGGATAAATAATGGAAAATTATATTGTTTCAGCGAGAAAATATCGCCCTGCGACATTCAAAAGTGTGGTTGGGCAGAAGTCATTGACGACTACTTTAAAGAATGCGATTCTGAGCAATAAATTAGCGCATGCCTATCTTTTCAGCGGACCTCGTGGGGTTGGTAAAACTACGTGTGCCCGTATCTTTGCCAAAACGATCAACTGCATGAATCTGACTGCCGCCGGCGATGCCTGCGACTCGTGTGAATCGTGCCTGTCATTCAACGAACAACGGTCACTGAATATACATGAACTGGATGCCGCCTCCAATAACTCGGTTGATGATATCCGAACGTTGATAGATCAGGTTCGTATACCTCCTCAAATCGGGAAATACAAAGTGTACATCATCGACGAGGTACATATGCTCAGTACGGCTGCTTTTAACGCTTTCCTGAAAACACTGGAAGAGCCTCCCAAATATGCGATTTTCATTTTAGCAACAACCGAAAAACAAAAAGTACTTGCAACCATTCTGTCGCGTTGCCAGATATATGATTTCACACGCATATCCATTGCCGATATGGTTGAGCATTTACAATTTGTGGCATCAAACGAAAATATCACGGCTGAACCCGAAGCCTTAAATGTCATTGCTCAAAAGGCTGACGGAGGTTTACGCGATGCTTTGTCAATTTTCGACCAAGTAGCAAGCTATGCCGGGGGGAACATTTCGTACTTGTCGGTGATTGAAAATCTGAATGTTCTCGACTATGAATATCATTTTCGAATTACTGATGCATTATTGAAAGGCGAGATTCGCAATTGCTTACTGTTGCTGAACGAAATATTGGAAAAAGGGTTTGACGGACATCATTTTATCTCCGGTTTAGCCACTCATTTCCGGGATTTATTGGTATGCAAGGATGAAAGTACATTAGCGCTATTTGAAGTAGGCGCTTCTATCCGTGAGCGATACAAGGAAATAGCGAGGAAATGCCCCGAACAATTGCTTTTCCGTGCAATCGAATTAGCGAATCAATGCGATCTGGATTACCGTGATAGCCGGAATAAGAGATTATTATTGGAGCTGACCCTAATCCAACTCTGCCAGCTTCGCGAAAACGGACAAACACCGGACAATAAAAAAAAAAGTTGATTCGTCCGATCTTTGATGAACAAACGCCCACCATACTTTCTTCAACGAAAAAACTCGAACCTCAACCCAAGGCGTACGTTTCATCGCTTTCATCAAATCAAATTGCTAAAAAACAGGAAAATACAGTCTCGAATAATCTATCGCGCCCCCTGAAGAGCACTTCCCTCAAAAGTCTGGTAAAGGTGCCGGATGATGATTTTCATCCGGTTGATCATGAGACATCGAATCTTACAACTCCATTCAATTCCAAAGAATTGATACAAGCCTGGGATACTTTTTCGGAAATGATTGAAGAGAAAGTATACCTTAAAAATACAATGATCAATTGCAAACCGGTATTATTGGATCATTTTAAATTTGAAGTGAGGGTTCACAATCCTGCACAAAAGGAGGAATTACTCAGTAACAGCCTGGATATTCTGAAAGTATTACGTACTCAACTGAAAAACAGCCGGATTCAAATGTATATCCTTGTCGATGATCATATCGAAAAAAAGACTGTTTACACCTCTGTTGAAAAATTCGATTTCCTCAACAGAATTAACCCATTGTTAACCAGGTTGAAAGAAGAATTAGACCTGACGATTGACTGACATGGCGACAGTGTGTTGTCAATATAAATGTAACGGAGTAGAAATATTTTCGATTAGACAGCCGGCGAAAACGGTTGAACCGGTTCTTCCGGCAATAAAGCCAAATCAATGACTTTTGTGATATCGTCGACAAAATGAAATGTTAGTCCTTCAACATACAAAGACTTGATTTCGTTAATGTCTTTCCGGTTTTCTTCCGAAAGAATAATTTCTTGAATACCGGCGCGTTTGGCTGCTAAGATTTTTTCTTTGATTCCACCGACAGGAAGCACCTTGCCTCGAAGTGTGATTTCGCCTGTCATTGCCAACTTGCTTTTCACCTTTCGCAGGGTAAAGATAGAGACCAAAGATGTTACCATCGTTATACCCGCGCTGGGTCCATCTTTGGGAATAGCGCCTTCGGGTATATGAACATGTACATTCCGCGTTTCAAATAAATCTTCAGCGATATTAAAATGTCCGGCGTGAGCGTGAACATATTCCAAAGCAATCACAGCCGATTCTTTCATTACATCACCCAAATTACCTGTGACCGTTAGTTTACCTCCTTTTCCCTTGCTCAAACTCGACTCTACAAAAAGAATCTCTCCACCAACGGCTGTCCATGCTAATCCGGTTACCACACCGGCAAATTGATTCCCCTGATATTTATCTAATGTATATTCGGCAACTCCAAGATATTCATGCACCATTTCCGGTTTGATGACGTTGGGTATTATTTCTTTTGAGGCAATCTTTCGCGCTAATTTGCGTATGATCTTTGCGATTTTCTTTTCCAATTCACGTACACCACTCTCCCGCGTATACGATTCGACAATCTTTTGTACGGTTGTTCGTAAAAACCTGATCTGGTCAATTGGCAGGCCATGCGCTTTCATTTGTTTGGGGATGAGATGCTTGATTGCAATGTCCATCTTTTCTTCGATAATATAACCGCTTACCTCAATCAATTCCATCCGGTCGAGTAAAGGTTTTGAAATGGTGTTCAAGTTATTGGCAGTCGCAATAAACAATACTTTACTCAAATCGTAATCAATGTCTAAGTAATTGTCATGAAATGCTTCATTCTGTTCCGGATCTAATGCTTCAAGCAAAGCCGAAGCCGGATCACCTTTAAAATCATTCCCCACTTTGTCAATTTCATCCAAGACAAAAACCGGATTTGAAGTACCGGCCTTGAGTATGTTTTGGATAACGCGGCCTGCCATCGCACCGATGTAGGTACGGCGATGCCCACGAATCTCGGCTTCATCGTGCAAACCTCCCAACGAAATCCGTACGTACTTACGGTTGATCGCTTCGGCAATCGACTTACCCAACGAGGTTTTCCCTACACCCGGGGGGCCATGTAAACAAATGATAGGCGAACGCAGGTCATTTTTCAATTTCAACACAGCCAAGTGTTCGATGATCCGTTCTTTCACCTTGTCCATTCCGAAGTGATCTCTATCCAATATCCGTTGTGCGCGTTTCAGATTGAAATTATCTTTACTGAACTCATTCCATGGAAGGGATATGACAGTTTGAACATATTGAAACTGAGTAGAATAATCGGGTGATTGCGGATGTAAACGTTCAAGTTTGTTGACCTCCTTTACAAAACACTCTGCAACCGTTTGATTCCATTTCTTTTTCGTAGCTCTATCCCTTAATTCCCTTATTTCTATGTCGTTCATATTGCCGCCCAGTTCTTCCTGGATGGCTTTGATTTGTTGTTGTAAAAAATATTCTTTTTGTTGTTTGTTGATGTCTTCATGCGTTTTCATCTGAATGTTTGCCTTTAATTCCATCAACTGATATTCGCGGTTGAGGATAAACAACAGGCGGTATGCACGATCTTTCAATTCATCTATCGTTAACAATTCCTGTTTTTCGGATGAATGCGCCAGCAAATTACAACAGGCGAAGTTTATGAGGTAAAGATAATTATGATTGTTCCGAATCGAAAAAATCAAATCCCTGGCCGGTTCGATCGAAGCGCTCAGCATCTTGATGGTTAAGTCTTTGATGGTAGATACCAAAGCTTCAAATTCGCGGTCGTTCTTTCGGGGAAATTTATCATCGAGCAAAGAAATACGTCCAATGATAAAAGGTTCTTTTTTGGTCATCTGATGCAATAGAAAACGTTTTTTCCCTTGAAGAATCGCCGTTGTTGATCCATCAGGCAATTCCAAAACACGAATAATTTCTGCAACTACACCGATATTGAACAAATCATTATAATCGGGATCATCTACTTCGGTATCTTTTTGACACATGACTCCGACCATCATCTTTTTATGTTCTGCATCGCGAATTAGTCGCATGGATTTTTCGCGTCCAACCATAATCGGCGTAGCAACACCGGGGAATAAAACCATATTACGTAAAGGAAGGATAGGGAGTTCTTCTCCTACTTTGTCTAATCCATCGGAAAAATCTTCGTCTTTGTCACACTCCATTAAAATTGGCATAACAATACCAACTCCTTCATTGAAATCTTCGAATGATTCTTGTAAATACAACGCTTCAATATTCTTTTTACTCATATCGTAATACGGATGTGCAAAGGTAACGATTATTTTGGATTTCTTGTTACCATGTCATCTGCGTCCTTTATTTACAATTTGTTCAACATCGCCATCAAATTACTGCGACGTTTATAAGTTGTCCGGATATGGTTCAGGTATTCGTTTGCTTTGGAAGGATTTACCTTCATCATGTGACGGATGGCATCGGTGATTGCTTCGTAATAGCGGTCGCCCGTACTTTGCAGGTTTTTTTCGATTACCTTGCTGAAATAAGCGGCGGCGTCATCGGGGAAAAGTGATTTGTGCGCTTTGAAAAAATCGTTTACCGAACTGTCAGACATACCGGGTCTTCGATTGACCAATGCCAGCGCTTCGTGCAGACGATTATTATTTTGCAGGTAGCGTAGCAATTCCACATTATTCTTTTGTTCCAACAACAATTCGTAGCGGGCAGGATCGTCGCCGGTCAGCGAAATAATTTTGGTAAGCATGGTTTGGGTTGGGCAACGGACGATGATTTCTGCAGCAACCTCCGAAAGTTCGTGATTTCCTTTTTGCAGAAAATCAAGGTATAAGGAATGAACATCTTCGTCGTAGGAGAAAAAGTCGCGATTGGCTGCAAACCGGTTTTTTAACGTTTCAATTGCTTTTGAAAGTTCCCCGCCGGCATCGTATAAGGTTGCCAATTCAATCATCCGCTTGCTGTTCTGTTCCGAAAGCACAGACAGTATGGCGGTTTTCTCTTTATATGAAAGCAGATGATGCACTCGGTCGTAGTATATTCCGGTCAATTTTTGCGAAAGGTTTTGATATTCTGCGGCAAGTGTATTTTTGAGATGCGGCAGGTCATCGTCTGAAAACGCCGAATTTGCCGCATCCCTCAACCCTTCGAAAGTGCTGTAGGATTGTTCTTGAAGGGCAGCGTCTAATTTTGCAAGGAAGGCTGTTTTTTGAACGTTGTCAAGGCTTGCCACAAACCCGGCAAAAAACTCATTGAAAAACGCGGATGGCGCATATCCCCAATCGTTATCATATTCGTACAGTTCGCCGTTTTCTTCAGCGGTTTCAATCTTCTGCATCAGTTCAAACAGAAATTTCTCAAGTTCCTTTTGCAGTGGTTTTTCGAGGCCGGATAATTTGGCAAGTTCACTGTCAATCGCATCGTTGAAATCACTGAAACTTTGCATAAGGCGATCATTTTCGAACAGTCTGCGTATTTTTTGTTCCACTTTTCGGAAAACCTGCTGTGCAGAACCGGGGTCTGTAAATTTGTTTTTCACTTCGGTACGGAACCGGTCGGGTGCGAATTTTTCCACCAAAGCCATTAATTCGTCTTTTGAAAGAGTTTGCAGGTATTGTTGAAAATTGTCGCCGGCTTCCTTACTTTCATTTTCCTCGATTTCAATTTCAAACATATCAGAAGCAAATAAAAGGGCGGCTACTAAGTGTTTGCATACGCCGTCATAGGGACAGGTACACGAGCCGGAAACGCTTCCGTTGCCAAGCGAGATGGTGATTGCATATTCCTTGTTACCACTCACAATGGCCTTCAACAAGGTTTTTTCTTTATTGTATGTTGCCTGGTAAACATCATCCGCATCATAATAATCCGCTCCACGTTGATAAATCGTTGGAGAACAGCAATCTTGTATATCGTCCTCCGAAAGTGAGTCGAAAAAATCAGACAGGCTTTGTTTTGAAGTGTTGAATAGTTTATGCATGGTTATTTTTTTATTTTTGTGTTGAGAAAATGCAAAGGTAATTATTTTCATTGTTTATTCGAAATAAATGGCTAAATTTGTGCGGTTATCAACATGGAAAATCGACAAAAATGCTTATTATCAGCCAATAACAAAACAATATGATTTTTTCGGAATTAATCAAAAAACGACAGAGCGACAGGGCTTTTGATCCTTCAAAAGCAGTCGAAAAAGAGAAACTTGAGCGAATACTCGAAGCCGGTCGCCTGGCTCCATCGGCATGTAATGCACAGCCGTGGAAGTTCGTGGTAGTAGATGAAATGGAATTGAAAAATAAAGTTGCCGACTGTACGTCAAGTAAAGTCCTAAACATGAATCACTTTGCGAAACAGGCGCCTGTACATATCATTATTGTAGAAGAAAATGCCAACTTTAACTCAAATTTCGGAGGCTGGGCAAAGAAAAAACATTTTCCCCATATTGATATCGGCATTGCGGCAGCGCAAATTTGTTTAGCAGCTGCTGCTGAAGGTTTGGGAACGTGCATAATAGGCTGGTTTGATGAAAAGAAACTAAAAAAAATCCTGCACATCCCATCAGGCAAACGGGCGCTTTTAGCCATTGTTTTGGGGTATTCGACACAAAAAACCCGCCGGAAAGTCCGCAAAACACCGGAGGAGGTTATATCATACAATACATACCTGCCACCCGCTGAAAAGCCTAATATCGTGGAAGATCCGTTTGTGATGTAAGGGACATTGGATTTGGATGAATCCAAGCGCTATACGTATGCCGATTATTTGACTTGGTTGGATAATAAACGACGGGAGTTAATTAATGGATTTATTCATCTGATGTCAGATCCGATGCGCAGGCATGCAGCCTCTTCGTCGAAATTACTCATCCGTTTTCCTATATATTCACCGCCATACCGCCTGCTTCGCAAACGGGGTTACAGTGCCACTCGGCATCGTCATCAAACAGGATGTCGAACTGATGATCTTGGAAGGCTTTGGATTTGTCTTCGAGATTAGTGAAAATAATCTTATCTCGAATACCAAGTTCGGTTGCCATTTCGTAAATATCATTGTTGCGCTCCAAGGCATTCTTTTCAGGCGGTATTCTAAACCGTTTGCATTGAGCTATATACTCATCATTCGACTCGGTACGGGCGGTCATAATCCAAACATCATGCCCTTTCGTAATCAAATGATTGGCAAGGATATAAAACAATCCTTCCGTCAGCGTTCCGTCAAAGTCGAACGCTATTTTTAACCGGTAGTTGCCGTTTTTATCTTTAAACATCTTTCTTACTGATTAATTAATATGCGTTTTTTACCCTTTTATGACAGCCATCGGGCTTAATTCTACTTTTATTTTCACTAAATCGC
>JAIRJR010000261.1 GCA_031260575.1 Tannerella sp. | reverse complement strand
TATGAAAAAATGCAAAAGGACCATGAAAATGATTAAAATCCAAAGGTCCCGAAACAAATCCCGAAATCACGAATGGAGCAATGATGAAAAGAATCCGAATAGCCACCACATTCCATCCGAAATAGGCGGCAATGCCCGAACAAACACCGCCGATCAACTTGTCATCCATATTCCGGTAAAACCGCTTCTTGCCTTTGGCCGGTTCGGAGGCGGCGGCTCTTTCTTCATCCTGTTCATCCTTTTCTTCAAAATCGGCAGGCTTGCCCACCCGGGCAATCACTTCTTCAACATTTTCCAAGGTGATCACCTCGTATCCCAAGCGAGTTTTCTCTCTGAATAACTCTTCAATCCGTGCTTCAAAATCGGTTATAATCTCCGATGCCCCTTCTTCTTTCCGGAAATAACTCCGCAGGCTGTTCAGGTAATTATCCAATAGATTGTACGCGTCTTCGTCAATCGTAAATACCCTTCCATTGAGATTTACATTTAGTGTCTTTTTCATTTTATTCTACATTTAAATTGTTCTTAATGTGTTCAATAGTCTCATTTAATTCGTTCCAGGAGGTCTCTAATTCCGACAGGAATACGACTCCGTTTTCTGTCAGTTTATAGTATTTGCGGGGAGGACCTTGGGTGGATTCTATCCATTGATATGCCAGCAAACTACTATTTTTCAGGCGGGTAAGCAAAGGATACAATGTACCCTCCACAACAATCAACCGGGCAACTTGTAACTTTTGAATGATATCTGTGGTATACAAAGCCTCTTTCTCAAGCAGAAGAAGGATGCAGTATTCCAAAATACCTTTTCTCATTTGCGATTTAACATTTTCTACGTTCATAACTTTTACTATTATAATTCGCCACAAATGTAGGTAATACTTTTATACTATGCAATACCTACTACTGTGTATTAATTATTTTTCACTATAAAATTGCGATATTTATATTTTATTAACTAAAAAGGCTGTTTTCATCTGTTTTTTTCCTTTATATTTTTCTATTTCCAAAAAAAAGCGTTTCTTTGCTAAATTATTCCTAAAAAATAAAAAATATGATCTACTACCATTTTGCTGACTTAATCTACAAACAGGCGGAGAAGTATTCCTCGCGCACTGCTATCCGGTACAGAGATGACCAAACGGGTAAATGGCTAAACATTTCATGGAACGGGTTTGCCGAAAAAGTACGGCTTACTTCCCAAGCCATGGTCGAATTTGGCCTTAAACCGCAAGAACGGATCGGGATCTATGCACAGAACATGCCGGAATGTTACCATTGCGATTTTGGAGGATTTGGCATCCGGGCCATCTCGGTGCCCATGTACGCAACCAGCTCGCCGGCTCAAATCGAATATATCATCCGGGATGCGGATATTAACCTTCTGTTTGTTGGCGAACAGTTGCAATATAACAATGCATTCAAAGTACAACAGGAAACGGATAATCTCCTGAAGCAAATTGTCATTTTCGATCCCGCCGTCATCCGGAATCCGGCAGATCATACATCAGTCTATTTTGATCAGTTTATTCGGATGGGGGATAACAATTATGCGGATTCGGAAGTTAAAATACGTCGCAATGAGGCGCTTGCCGACGACATTGCCACCATCATGTACACATCGGGTACGACAGGTGGTCCCAAAGGCGTTATCTTGAAACATACTTGTTTTTTGGAAGCGATGCGAATTCATGACATCCGTCTTCCCATGGTGAACGACAACGATTTATCTGTTTGTTTCCTGCCTTTTACGCATATTTTCGAGAAAGCGTGGTCGTGTTATTGTTTTCATAAAGGAGTTGTGGTGGCTGTGAACCGCGATCCCAAGATCATCCAACAGACGCTTCCTGAGATCAATCCGACAGTAATGTGTAATGTGCCCCGTTTTTGGGAGAAAGTCTACCTTGGCGTGCAAGAAAAAATTAATTCTTCATCAGGTACTATGCAGAAATTATTTAAAAATGCGATTGAAACAGGGCGTAAATACAATATCGACCATATAAGGATCGGTCTTAAACCATCGTTAAAACTATCCGCTTTATTTCATTTTTACGACAAAACGGTTTTCCACCTGTTGCGGAAGAAGATCGGAATCGGTCGCGGGCGTCTCTTTCCCGTGGCCGGCGCGCCTTTGGCCGACCATATCACCGAATTTCTTTTATCCGTCAATATCCCGGTCAGATACGGCTATGGCTTGTCGGAAACGACGGCAACTGTTTGCTTTTTCTCCGAAACAAACTATGAAATCGGCTCTATAGGCAAAATCATGCCCGATGTTGAGGTTAAAATCTCGCCCGAAAACAATGAGATATTGGTGAAAGGCAAAACCATTTTGACAGCGTATCACAATAAACCCGATGATACGGCGAAATCGTTTACGGAAGACGGCTTTTTCCGTACCGGCGATGCCGGACGTCTCGAAGGAGATACGCTTTTTTTCCTCGAACGCATTAAGGATTTATTCAAGACTTCGAACGGCAAGTACATTGCTCCTCAGGCGATTGAGCTTTGTTTGAGCGGAAATAAATACATTGAACAATGTGCGGTTATCGCCGATGAACATAAATTTGTCAGTGTTTTGATTGTGCCTTCTTTCCCGGCGCTTGAGGCGTATGCCGTCAAAAACAACATTCCCTTTCAGAACCGGGAGGCGTTGATTGCCCACGACAAAATCATCAGGCTGTATCAATCGAATATTGAAGAATGTCAGAAAGATTTTGCCTCGTATGAAAAGATAAAACGCTTTACCCTGCTGGTAACTCCTTTTTCGATGGAAACAGGCGAACTTACCGACACACTCAAATTACGCCGCAATGTGATTGCCAAAAACTATGCGTCGCAAATCAGCGCCATGTACGAATAGCAAAAAAACAGAACGCAAATGACGCAGATAGCGCAAATTCTCGCAAATTAATAATCAAATATTTGCGTGAATTTGCGTTTTTTTTGCGTCATTTGCGTTCTAAAACTTACCGGATAAAGTGCGTCCACTCTTTCTGCTCTTTTTCCGGCGCAGGTATTTGTTGCTTGGCTAAGTCAATCGCTTTCATCAGCCAAGCCATGTTTTTTCCCAATATGCGCATGATCTGGATGCCTTCTTTATCCTGTTCGGCTTCGCCCTCGGTGCGTCCGTGAATCACGCCCCAATAATTGGAAGCCGGCATATACATTTCGGCGTATTGCAGGTATTTGTTCAATTGGTCGTAGGTAGGCGTCCCGCCCGACCGGCGAACGGCAACAACCGAAGCGCCTACCTTGTGACGGAAGAAATTGCCGTTCGCATTCGATACAAAAAACAACCGGTCGAGAAATGCTTTCATTGTGCCGTTCATGCCCGTCCAATAGACCGGCGAACCAAGCAATAACCCATCCGAATCAATTACTTTCGGAATCAATTCGTTGACGATATCGTCCACAACACATCGCCGATTACTCGTTTCGCCACATTTCCCGCAAGCCCGGCAACCGCGTATCTGCTTATGTCCGATGTGAATCAACTCCACCTCAATGCCAGCATTTTCCAATTCGCGGGCAACCGTCTTCAGGGCAAAAGCTGTATTTCCGTCTTTACGCGGGCTTCCATTGATCGCTGTTACTTTCATTTTCGTATGCGATTTTACATGCCAAGACGATCCTTTAACTTTTCCAATTCGACCGTCAATTCATCCGGTAAGTGGCTTCCGAAGCGGGCGTAATGCTCTTCAATCAATGCGACTTCGGCTTTCCAGTCGTCGTTGTCTACCTCAAGCACCCGCGCTAATATATTTTCGTCGATACCGGTTAGCCCTTCGATATAGATTGATTGCAGTGCGGGGACTTTGCCGATTGCGGTATCTACTGTTTCGCCGTTTCCATTGCAACGATCGAAGACATATGCCAATACCCTGCTGTTTTCGCCATACCCCGGCCACAAGAACTTGCCATTTTCATCTTTGCGAAACCAGTTCACATAGAATATTTTGGGTAACTGCGCTCCCGGATGTTGGCCGATTTTGATCCAATGTCCGAAATAGTCACCCATATTGTAGCCACAGAAAGGCAGCATGGCATACGGGTCGCGGCGTACGCCGGCTTTTAGTCCGATCGCGGCGGCGGTCACTTCCGAGCCAACGATGGATCCCATAAAGACGCCATGATTCCAATTCATGGATTCGTGTATCAGCGGTACGGTGTTCGGCCTGCGGCCGCCAAACAGAAAAGCCGAGATCGGGACACCCGCCGGGTTTTCCCATTCCTTATCTATCACAGGGCATTGACTTGCAGGTGCGGTGAAACGTGCGTTTGCATGCGCACACGACTCTCCCGAAGCCGGATCGTGCAACTTATTTTTCCAATTGATGGTGCCGGCAGGACATTCGGTACCGATTCCTTCCCACCACACATCGCCATCGGGCGTTAATCCCACATTGGTGAAAATACTGTTGGCATCGCAACTGTGCATTGCATTGGGATTTGTTTCCATCGAAGTAAATGGCGCTACGCCAAAGAAACCTGCTTCGGGGTTAATGGCATACAACTTGCCGTCTTCTCCATATTTCATCCAGGCGATATCATCGCCCACACATTCCACCTTCCATCCCGGAACTGTCGGAATCAACATCGCCAGATTCGTCTTTCCGCAAGCGCTGGGGAAAGCGGCGGCGATGTATTTTTTCTCGCCTTCCGGGTTGGTGATGCCCAAAATCAGCATATGCTCGGCCATCCATCCTTCTCTTTTTGCCATATTCGAAGCAATACGCAGGGCAAGGCATTTCTTACCCAATAATGCGTTACCCCCGTAACCCGATCCATACGACCATATTTCGTTGGTTTCGGGGAAATGGGTGATGTATTTCTTTTCAATGGGAGCGCAAGGCCATTTGACGTCTTGTTGGCCGGGAGCCAACGGAGCGCCGATTGAATGTACGCAGGGAATAAATTCGCCGTCTTCGCCCAACACATCCAGTACTTTTTGCCCCATCCGGGTCATGATACGCATGTTGACAACGACATAGGGCGAATCGGTGATTTCAATGCCAATTTTGGCGATGTTTGAACCAAGCGGCCCCATGCTGAAAGGGATCACATACATTGTGCGGCCTTTCATACAACCTTCATATAAGTTACGCATGATTTGCTTCATTTCATCGGGATCAGCCCAATTGTTGGTGGGGCCGGCTTCATCCTTTATTTTTGAGCAGATGAAGGTCCTGTCTTCCACGCGGGCTACATCACTGGGATCCGATTGAAAATAGTAGGAGTTGGGACGTTTGGCTTCATTTAGTTTCACACCCATGCCACATGCTACCATTTCATTCAAGAGACGTTGATTTTCGGCTTCCGAGCCGTCGCACCAATACACATTTTCAGGCCGGCACCATTCTGCCCACTCCTGTACCCATTGTTTTAAATTCCGGTTGTTTGTCATACTTTTAGTAAATTAATTGTGAGATTCAACTTATATTTTGTCCATTTCGGGGCTTGCGTCCACACGAAATGCACCCATTTATTTAGAAAATGGTTACAAAAATACAAAAAAAGTCAGACAATCGTTTTTTTCGCTCAAAAATTCAACACGTATTGTCCGGAGTTTTTAATCTGAAGTTTTAAATTTGGACATTTTTCTTTTAATTTTTATTATAAAATATAAACATTTATTAAAATAATATGTATCTTTGCCGAAATTTTCGTTTTTTAGGGGCAATATGTTAAAAAAAATAACACTTCTTGTTTTGATGATTGGGCTGTTATTTTCTTGTAATAAGGAAAATATGTACAAGATTACGGTCAATCTTTCAAATTTGAACCCGCAAGAGGTGTATGTTGTATACGAATCTGCCGATTTCAAAACCGTAGATACCATTCTATATAAAGGTAGCGGCTCGTTTGTTTTAACTCAAAAACCGGACAGTTTACAGTTGGTAACGCTCTATTACGATGATTTTTCACGTTGGATTCCCATTTACCTTGAACAACCCGGGCGGATTATGGTATACGGCGATGCGGTTTTCCCGCAATTGGCTCAAGTCAAGGGAGGAAGGATCAACGAATTGCTTTCCGGATTTCGAAAAGAAACCGCTACATTATTAAAAGATTATTACACCATTTATTATGGAACCGACTCAATTCCGGAAAGTTTGAACAAGCCAAACAGGATCGCCCGCTTGGCAAATATCAATCATGAAATCCGAATTCATGCGGAAACGTTTATCCAAAAGAATCCGTCCGAGAAAGCCTCGGCGATTTTAATCCGTGATTATTTTGTTGACGCCGATCATCCACTTAGGACTGAAAGCCTTTTGGCGGATTTAAAGCCTGAATTAGATGATTTTTATGTAGTTAAAGACCTGAAAGCCTTTGTGGCAAAAGCCCGTTCGACCCTCGTCGGTGCCAAAGCGCCCGACTTCAACGTCCGGAATATCTATGGGGAATCTTTTCAAATAAACACTTTCATGAACAAATATTTCTTATTGGCATTCACCTACATGTGGAATGATCAGTACCACACCGGCGAATTGCATCTCGATGATATTATCTCTATTTTTCCAAAGGATAGCCTGAATGTGATGCTGGTCACTTTAGACGAAAATCCAAAAGAATTGCGTGATTTGTCACGCCGTGATCCGATTCGATGGAATATTGTGTCCGATTCCATCGGACAAGCCATCGAATTATTGGATTTGTACAATGTAAATGTCTTGCCGCGCTGTTTTTTGATTGATAAAGAAGGTCATATTATCTTGAAAACCGACAATGGAGTGGAAGTCAAACAAGCATTGGAACAATTAATAAAAAAGACTGATAAATAGTCTCTTATCATTACCATGATTATATTTAACCCGCTAATCCGTATCCGGACATGTTAGTCAAAACATTCGCCGCAGCCGTGCAAGGGATAACCGCTACGATGATTACCATCGAAGTCAGTTGTACGAAAGGCATTCAATTTTTTTTGGTGGGAATGCCGGATGTAGCTGTGCGCGAAAGCCATGAACGAATCATTTCGGCATTACAGGTGAATGGATTTAAGTTCCCCCGAAACCGGATTGTGGTCAATATGGCGCCCGCCGATATTCGCAAAGAAGGCTCAGCGTATGATCTGCCGTTGGCCATTGGGATTTTGGCTGCTGCGGGAGAAATCGGCATTGAGAACGAACGATTGGAGCGCTTTGTACTTATGGGCGAACTCTCGCTCGACGGCGGCCTTCAGCCCATCAAGGGCGCTTTGCCGATTGCAATCAAGGCCAGGGAGGAAGGATTCAAGGGATTGATCCTGCCCAAACAAAACGTATGTGAAGCGGCGGTCGTCAATAATTTGGAAGTGTATGGGGCTGAGACAATCAAAGAAGTCATTCATTTTTTTTGCGGTAAGGAAAAACTGACCCCAACCGTGATTGATACCCGGAAAGAATTTTACAACCTGCAACAGCAATTTGAATTTGATTTCTCGGAAGTGCGCGGTCAGGAAAATGTAAAGCGGGCTTTGGAAGTTGCAGCTGCAGGCGGGCACAATGTCATCATGATCGGGCCTCCGGGAAGTGGAAAATCCATGTTAGCCAAACGGTTGCCTTCCATTTTGCCTCCTTTTTCCCTACAGGAAGCGCTCGAAACCACCAAGATACATTCGGTAGCCGGAAAGGTAGAGAAAAATACATCCTTATTGACGCAACGCCCGTTTCGTGCGCCGCATCATACCATTTCGGATGTGGCGATGGTAGGAGGAGGTTCTTTTCCGCAACCGGGCGAAATCAGTTTGGCACACAACGGCGTATTGTTTTTAGACGAATTGCCGGAATTTAACCGGAGTGTGTTGGAAGTTTTGCGTCAACCATTGGAAGACAGGTATATCGCTGTGTCGCGTGCGCGTTTTTCCGTCAATTATCCGGCAAGTTTTATGTTGGTCGCTTCGATGAACCCATGTCCCTGTGGGTTTTATAACCATCCCGACCGTCCTTGCCTGTGTGTTGCCGGAATGGTTCAGAAGTATATGAACCGAATCTCAGGTCCTTTGCTGGACAGGATTGATATACAGATTGAAATCGTACCCGTTCCTTTCGAGAAAATTTCCGAACAACGTCCCTCCGAACCGAGCAGCCATGTTCGCGAACGGGTGATCAAAGTGCGTGAAATTCAAAGCAAGAGGTTTGCCTCGGACAAAAACACTTATTGTAATGCCCAGATGAATTCACGCCAATTGCACAAATATGCCGTCCCCGACGAAGCCGGACTGAAACTGTTGAAAAATGCCATGCAGCGGCTCAGTCTCTCTGCGCGTGCTTACGACCGTATTTTGAAAGTTTCCCGTACCATTGCCGATTTAGACGAAAGCCCCGCCATTCAATCCACCCATCTCGCCGAAGCCATTCATTACCGCAACCTCGATCGCGAAACCTGGGGATTATAAGCAATTGTGATCAACCATCAATGGTTCCGTATCGCTTTCTTGTCCCATATTTTTTTAACATTAATCGGATCAGAATTTTATTCTTTTTCGTCACATAACCAGTCGATTACAGAAACAATCTCAATTGTTTTATCATTCATCACAACAGTATCCCTTTCTTCTTGTGTAATGATTTTCAGGCTATCGCATTTTAAATCCTCTGTGGCTTTGACGAGTGCGGAAATTTCCCTTTTCCGTGTTTTTTCATTATTCAAAGTCAAAGATACTTGAATAAGTTCACGGATATTGCCGTTTTTCGCAAGCACAAAGTCTATTTCATACTTATTGTTATAATAATAAATATCGAAATGATCTTTCGAACGCCTCCTGCAAAGTTCCAAAAATACGATGTTTTCTAACAGATAACCCTCGTTCGAGCCTGTAATTTCGGGCAAGAACGACAAAAATGCAGCGTCTACCGCATAAACTTTCCGGTTACCTGTACGGGCAATGCTCTTGTACGAAAAACGCGGAACCGATAAAAACAAATACGCTTGTTCGAGATAGGAAACATAATTTTGAACCGTATGCACACTTCTGATATTCAGAGTATTGGCGATTCTTGTATAGCTGATTTCCCGCGAAATATTATTTAGTAAAACATGGGATATGTCTGTTAAAGATTTGATATACTTTACGTTAAATCGCCTCAGAATATCCTTATATATAATGGATTGAAACAGTGTACGCAGATAATCGCGTTTTTGACCTTCGCTAATCTGAAATATTTCGGGAAAACCTCCTTGTTTCAAATAATCGAAATAGGCTTGACGACGAAATGCTATTTCCTTGGTTGTCTTTGCTTTACCTTTTATTTTTTTGTAATTAAGCATTTCGGAAAACGAAAACGGAAATAGTTCTATTTCAACATATCGCCCTGTGAGGAACGTACTCAATTCACTGCTCAAAAGTTTTGCGTTTGAGCCGGTTATAAGCAGTCTGATACCTTGTCGCAATAAGCGGTTAACAAACAGATGCCAACCATCTACATTCTGAATTTCGTCTAAAAACAGATACTTGAAATCCCCATAAACACTGTATAAAGCCTGCAAAACATCGTTCAGTTCGTCGCTTTTCAAGTTATAGAGCCGCTCGTCGTCAAAATTGACATAAGCATAATTTATATTTCTGTCATTCAGCGCTTTATGGCATAGAGTTGATTTCCCGCTTCGGCGCACGCCAATAACGATTTGCGCTAGCGGGCTGTCCAAGTCAAGTTTTGCTTCTTCGGTTCGATTGCACCACTCTGTTTCAGGCAATGAATTTCGTTCTTCTCTCTGTTCTGCAACGACCTGCTCAAATTTATTTTCCATAGTTCCTTTTTTTATGTGGTGCAAAGATATAAAATATTTTTTTATCTTGTGCTGTTAACTGCATAAATAATGT
>JAIRJR010000260.1 GCA_031260575.1 Tannerella sp. | reverse complement strand
AATGGACGCGTCTATTTCGGAGCCGATAACAACATCAAATTGCAATACGGCGGACTGAAGAACAGAGGTACCTGGAAAGACCCGTTCTTAAGCCAAAACCAAGGTGCTGGTGGTGCCGGCGTGTTGTGCGCACCTTTCTATCACTGCGACTCCGATACGACCGAGAACAAAGCCCGTCCGATGATTTTAAATTATACCAATAAGACTGAAGGCGGTGTCGGTGTTGTAGCATCCGATTTGATTGATATCTATAAAAAAATAGATTATACCGGCGGGTCGACCACAGGAATGCGTGCTGTGCCTTCGGCGCCTACCCCTGATTGCTCGGTAGAATTCGACTACAATGCTCCTGCTACCGATGGCAAACTGCATGGCGAAACCGTAGCCGGCTATGGTTTGTATATCAAGACACTGGGAGATAAAAAGAATTGGGCTATCAACCCATTTACAGATTTGGGCACTTGCGGACCAATTCCGCTTGGTGATAATTGTGGCAGCGCTTTCTTGCATCAAGTATCACGTGTGACCTTCCATGACGATGCCCGTTTCCGCGCACAAAACTCGAAAGTATATGTCGGATCGCCCGTACTCGAAGTATTCGGCAATTTGGAACTGAATACGGCGTATACAGGTTCGACAAGCAATCAATCGCTTCATATTCAGACTGACAGCTTGATTCTGCATGACAGTTTGATCATTAGCGGAGATAAACACCGCCTCACCACCTGGACAAGCAATTTGGAACGCAATATGCCGGTTATCAAGCTGGGACATAATCGTTTCAAACCTCCGTATACCGAAGATGCAGGCGTGTGCGCACCGTGTATTGATCACAAAAGAAACGGCGCCCTGGATACCTTGGTGATCAAATATGAAAATAATGCATACCTGGAACGCCTGAACTCTTTAATTGTCGACCATACTGTGCTTACTTTCACTACCGACAGTTTCGACCATTCGTTGGGCAAACCGCTCGAGAATGCAAATATTTATACCGATATCCTTAAAATTCGCAACCAGGTTGAATTTTGGACTTCAGCTGATAAGACCCGCGATGGACATCTTGAACTCGTATCGGAGATACAGATGAATACGAAAAGTTATGCCGGAATTTATACCCGTCACTTGCACATGGAGCCGATAGCGCCCGATTGTAGCGGATTCAATTATAGCGAATTATGGACTAAAAACAATGTCGTGGATGTCAACACTTCGGCGACGTTGGGCGGATTCGGAAAAATCCATGGCGATGTGTATGTTGAAAACCAAGCCTTTTTAGCTCCCGGATATGCTTCTTTGGGCACCAAAGGCAATTATTATGAACAAAAAGCCGGTACGCTTTCAATGAACCTTTTGAGCATGGATGATGGCGCTGTAATTAAATATTCGATCGGAAACATTTCGGGTTTGGATGGCGAAAAAACCGACATCGTCGAAGTGGATCGCCTGAAATTGCGCGGTTCCGTCTATATCGAAGTTGAAAAACGTTGCAACGAGATTTACGAACCGGGTTGCTACCCGATCATTCTCTATAACACAGTCGACAATTTCGAATTGAACCATCTGAAGCTTGGAACTCAGCGGATTGACGGACATCAGTTGGCTCTCGACGTTTCGTCCACTCCGGGTGTTGTATACCTCTGTGTAGGCGATCGTGCGCTTCCGGTTATTCAACGTGAAGTTTTATTGCGCGAACCGCCCAAGGGTGTATCCATGTTCCCGCCGGCCGGAACCCATTATGTGCCTTGGGGAAGTCATTTCACATTTACACTGACTTTTACAGACTACATTTATGAAGTCTATACCAGCCGCGAAATCAATGGCGACGTCTTTGAAGTACTCACCGGCGTACCCAATGAAAACGGAGAATATGTCTATACCCTGCGCACAGTAAAGACACAGCCCATCTTTATCTACATTGGCCCGAAAGTGCTCGGACCGGTAGCAAACGAATCAATCGATAAAGCAGCTGTCTATTCATTCGGCAATACACTGTATATAAGGGTTGCCGCCGAAGATATCGCAACCATCTACTCGATTACCGGCGCGTTAGTGAAACGGATCAATGTACCCGAAGGCGGAACAAGCCAGCCGTTGGAAAAAGGCGCTTACATCGTCACACTGAAAGACGGATCGGTACATAAGGTAATGGTCAGATAACGGACAAGCGATAATTGAGATCATTATCAATAAAAAATAGAGGCGGATAAATGATCCGCCTCTATTTTTTTATCAGGCTAAAGCCAATCCTGCAATAAAGGCATTTCTTCTTTTCGCAGTATTCGCGGCGTAGTTGAATCAGCGCTTGGGTGTCGGAAGCATTTTTTACGTGCAGGCCTGCATCGGTGAATTTTTTGACCAGGCTGTTTCGTTCCGGACGAATTTGTTCGAGCAACGACAAAGCTTGCGAACAGAAATCGGGTTTCTGCTTCACTTTTCCGTAGGCAAACAAAATGGGAACTACGGTGTTGATCAGGATGATATGGGTTGTCGCCTTTCCGACCGGCTTTTTCTTCAAAGCCGAAGGCATACGGAAATTATAATGTGTATCCCAATATTCGGACAAGGTAACATCGAAACATCGATTCAACGTTTCCGGCCGGTGATCTTCTAAAATTTTGGAAAAGAGCGTATCATGCTGTGTCCAGATCGCTGCCAACTGGGCTAAACGCAGATGGGGAAAGTTGGAAGGGCGCAATCGCATCAGCTTGACCCGGCTATGGATCGGCGGGATCAACCGGTATTTGTATTGCAAAAAAAGGTATTCCTGCTTTAACGCCTCATAATAAGGATGATCAATCGTTTCATTCAACAAGCCGGCTTGCCCGAACAACAAGGCTTCGATCTGCAGGCTGTTGCAACGTTGTTTCCGGATATACTTGAAAGGAAGGCTTTTTGCCAATGATTCGAAAGCATCGCTGTTGTTCCCAAGGCCAAAGCTCCGCATCAGGGTGATATAAAACACCTCATTCCAATCCTCGTGATTCTGTTCGAGAAGGGTCAGGATGCCGGATACTTTCCGTTCTAACCTTTCGGTCAATAAAGTATTCATCCAACCCGAAATATGGATGGGTTCGATTTCGTGGAGCCGTTCGGCGCAGGGGAGCGGCGAGTCGCGCATAAGCAGCCAATCCATATTGTTTTGGATGGTTTCCGGAATCTTCAATATAGCCTGTGGTATTATTTCACCGGAGGTTCGATATACAATCGCATCAGCCTCTTCCACGACATGCAGAATAATCGAATCGTACGCAGGATCATGATCGTGCCGGTGGTTTTTCCAGTCCGATGCTTTGCGATGGATTTCGACATTACCCGCCCATACCGTTCCTGCGATTTGCACCTTTGCATTGAAAAAATCCGGTCCGGCATCCGTATTCTCAATGCCGGGGTCGACCACGGTAACCGTTTCGCCTTCTGTTGTTTTCAAATCAAATGCCGGATAAAGACGGTATTTCCAAATATATTGCAGTAAACGTTCCATCGGTTTATTTTTATCCAAAGGTAGAAATAATTATTAAAAAAGCAGGGGTAAAGACTTAAAAAACGGATCATGTCATGATAATTTATGGTGTGAATGGAAGAAGAAATAGAAATAATGCTTATTTTTGTGACTTTGAACGATAAATTTTTGCTTAAATTGTATGAATGTCGCGTTGATCGGATATGGAAAAATGGGTAAGACCATTGAGGGGATACTCATTCAAAGAGGACATGTGATTGTGTCGATTATCGATATTGATAATCAGGAGGCTTTTCACTCTGAAGCTTTTAAAAGTGCGGATGTGGCGATTGAATTTACGACGCCTTCGGTAGCTTATGACAATTATCTCAAGTGTTTTGAAGCGCAGATTCCCGTTGTAGCCGGTACTACCGGTTGGTTGGCGCATTTGGAAACCATCAAAATGATGTGCGAAAATGAAGGGAAAACTTTTTTCTATGCCCCGAATTACAGCTTAGGGGTAAACATTTTTTTTGCGCTCAATGCCTATTTATCCCAATTGATGAACCATTTTCCCGAATATGATGTTTCCATCTCGGAAACCCATCACATCCATAAATTGGATGCACCAAGCGGCACGGCGATCACGTTGGCCGGCGACATTATCAATCAGGTAGAGCGGAAAAAACACTGGACACCCGAAAAAACGGACGAACCAACCGGTTTGTTTATCGAATCCATCCGTGAAGGAGAAATACCCGGCATTCATGAGGTGGTTTATGAATCGGACATTGACTGTATCCAAATCAGGCATAACGCCAAAAACCGCATGGGGCTTGCATTGGGAGCCGTCCTCGCCGCCGAATTTACAGTCGGCAAAAAAGGGTTTCTGGGGATGAAAGATATGTTAAAATTAATAACAGAATAATTGAATAACTGAGTAACAGAATAACCGTTTTCACGCGTTATACGGTTAAAAAATAGAAGGCTATGAAAAAAATTACGAAAAGACAATGGATTAACTTCAGCATCTGGGCTGTTATCTATATCCTTTTTTCCTTATGGATGGAAAATTTATGGCTATTATTGGGCTTGATTGTGATTGTGGATATTTACCTGACCAAATATATACCTTGGGGAGGCTGGAAAAATGTAAAGAATCCGAAATTACGCGAAGCGCTGGAATGGATTGATGATATATTATTTGCCCTGATCGCAGTCTATATCATTAATCTGTTTGTGTTTCAGAATTATCAGATACCAACCCCTTCGTTGGAAAAGTCATTGTTGGTTGGCGATTATCTGTTTGTTAGTAAAATGAGTTTTGGACCGCGCGTACCCAACACGCCCATTTCGTTTCCTTTGGTGCAAAATACGCTTCCCATCTTCAATAGCAAATCCTATATTGAGTGGCCATCATGGGGATACAAACGGATCAAAGGTTTTGGTACGGTGAAACGCAACGATATCGTCGTATTTAATTTTCCTGCGGGCGATACCATTGCGCTATATGAACAAAATCCTGATTTTTATAACTTGGTGGCGCGCGATGGGCGTGAAGTGGTTCTTTCCAATAAAGCCAGGTACGGAGAAATCATGTACCGACCCGTCGATAAACGCGAGAATTATGTAAAACGCTGCGTCGGTCTGCCCGGCGATTCATTGGCGATAGTAGATAACCAGGTATATATCAACGGACAAAAATCGATTAATCCCGAAAATCTTCAATTCGCTTATTATGTAGAAACCGATGGGTCTACGATTACCGAAGACCAATTCCGCCTGCTGAATATCAGTGTGAGCGACCGGGATATATTTTCGAATACTCAGGGATACCACCGCTACCTGTTGGCCTTGGGATTTGGCGAAGGTGGACGGATTAATGCGCCTGTTTATCGTCTTCCCCTGACAAATAAAGCATTGGACATGATCAGAAAAATACCGACCATCAAACAAGTCCGTATCGAACCGGACGAATATTTTGGCGGCCCGACGTATCCGTCGGGGGTGGGAAATTATCAGACCGGCTGGAAGCGCGATAACTTCGGTCCGATCTGGATACCCGCCAAAGGGAAAACCATTCCATTAAATGAACAAAACCTGGCGCTCTATAACCGGTGCATCCGGAACTACGAAAATAACACATTGGAAATGACTCCTGATGGAAAAATCCTGATCAATGGAAAGCCGGAAACAAGCTATACATTCAAGTACGATTATTATTTTATGATGGGCGACAACCGGCATAACAGCTTGGATAGCCGTTCGTGGGGCTTTGTACCCGAAGACCATATCGTCGGAAAACCCATCTTAATCTGGCTCTCGTTAGATAAAGATCGAGGGCTTTTCAATGGAGGTATCCGGTGGGGGCGCATGTTTCGGATGGTACACACCGGGTAATTGAGAATTGAAAATTATTTTTCAGTTATTCAGTTACTCAGTTATTCAGTTATCCATAATCGACTCCCATGCCCCCGGTTTATCTCTCTACCGCCTATCTTGCACCTGTCCGCTATTACTGTAAGTTAATGGCTTACGAGTCGGTTATGATGGAGGCCTGCGAGCGTTACATCAAACAGACCTACCGGAACCGCTGTATGATCGCCACGGCCAATGGTGTGCAAACACTATCGATTCCCATCAAAAACCCCGCATCGCTGGGTGATCCATTGTCAACTGTCAATTGTCCATTATCCATTGTCAAAGATATTCGCATTTCAGACCATGGAAAATGGCAGCATACCCATTGGCATGCCCTTGTATCGGCCTATGGGATGAGTCCATTCTTTGAATATTATGAAGAAGATTTTGCCCCGTTTTATCACCAAAAGTATAACTTTCTGTTTGATTGGAATGAACAATTAAGAATGACAGTTTGTGCATTATTGGACATTCAACCGTTAATGGATTATTCCACCGTTTACCGGCCTGCCGTACCGAACGACTATCGTGAAGGGATTCGTCCCAAATATCCGGACATCGACAATACTTTTAGTCCCAAACCCTATTATCAGGTCTTTCAGGACAAACACGGTTTCATTCCCAACCTGAGCATCATCGACTTGCTTTTTAATATGGGACCGGAAGCCGTATTTGTATTGCGACAATCAGTCGTAGATTTTTCGATTTCGCATTAGATTCGGATGACAGGCATGACGCTATTTCAGAATACCGATTTCCCTGAGTTTTTCAATTTTATTTGTATCTAATTTGCCATCTACATAGAGCTTTACATTTCTTTGCCTCCATGGCTGTAAGGTATTTCTTTCGCCCTCTTTCCAAAGTTCATAATGCTTAGTCCATTCATCAGTCTTTTTTCTTTTTGATGTTTCGAAAGGGAAATGGATCTCAACTAACTTTTTATACTTTTCATCCGACAAATTACCGGTTTTATACTGCTTTCTGTTTTGCGCTACCCAGGCATAGATTAAATTGCTCTTTTCGCCGTTTTGGTACATTTCCAAATTTCTCTCCCAGGCTTCCCCTTTTTTGTTTGTGCGAATGATTTTCTTTGGTTCAGGCGGCAAAGCTTCCATTTGCGGTTCAGGTTCAACGATCTGCAATTGTTCAACCTGCTCTGTCGGCGCGTTAGTCGGCTTCTGTTCTTTTTTCTGTTCGGGCTTAGTCTCAGGTTTCACCTCAGATTGAATCTGTTGCCACATTGCCTCGATGGTTTGCGGATTTCTTTGGATTACTTTAGATAACTCATCAATTGTCAGAATATTAAAATATTTTTTCAGATATTCAATTTCAGAACTTAACCATTTCCGTGTATCTGTTGTTTTCTCAAATTCATGATCAGCTTCCAATTCATATTCAAATTGAATAATTGAGAATTTACATAACTTTTTTTCCATACTTTCTACACTTATACGGTAACAAGGGCATATAGAATGCTCAAACACAGCCCTTACAGTTCCATGCATCCACCAATCTCCACTTTCATATTTTACTTTATCACCAACTTTAAATTTCATTATTTTATGTGTATTTCAATATTAATGTCGCAAATCTTCGAAAAATATATTTTATTTCAAAATACCGACTTCTCTCAACTTTTCTATTTTTTCTTTTTCTAACTTGCCGGTGTTGTAAAGTTTGATATTTCTATCTTTCCACTGTGTCAAAGAATCTCTTTCACCTTGTATCCATTTTTCGAAATTTTTATCCCAGTCTTGAAGTTTACTGCGGGTAGATTCAAAAGGGAAGTTGATTTTGATTAACTTATCGAACTTATCATCAGCAAGTTTACCTGTTCTGTATTGATTCCTGTTTTGAGATATCCATGTGAAAATCGTATTGTTTCTCACACCCTTTTGATACATTTCAAGATTCCTTTCCCAATTTTCGCCTCTTTTGGGAATGGCGGTTTCATCCTCATTATCGGGTTTTTGCTGCGATTTGTCTTTTTTTCGGGAGGATTCAAAAACGAACTTGCTCGCAATCAATTTCGCTATCTTTTCTTCCGATAATAGCCCGGCTTGATAT
>JAIRJR010000356.1 GCA_031260575.1 Tannerella sp. | reverse complement strand
AACAAGTTAGACTTGCAGCAATCCGTAGAATTGATGAAAAAGACATGGGGCGAAAGTAGATTGGATAAACGTTCCATCAAAAAACTGATTGACGAATGAAAAACATAAAAAACATGACTGTAAAAGAATTAGCCGAAAAGGCAAACTTAAAAATCATTTCGGGCGAACAGGGATTAAACGCCGAAATCAAAGGCGGTTACACCTGCGATTTGTTGAGCGATGTAATGGGGCACGCCGAAGAGGGATATGTGTGGATTACCTTGCAGACACACAAAAACGTAATGGCAATTGCTTCATTAAAGGAGTTAGCCGCCATCATTTTAGTAAAGGGGCTAAAGCCCGAAGCCGACACGCTCGAACATAGCAACAAGGAAAACATCCCCATTCTCTCCACCGATTTGGAGGAATTTGAAATATCGGGGATTGTTTACAACCTGATAAAATAGTTCGTCCGAATGCCACTCTTCAAAGCCGACTTGCATATCCACACCTTGCTTTCCCCTTGCGGAGATTTGGATATGACGCCGGATGAAATCGTCCGTTTGGCAAAGGAGCGCGGTTTGAGTATCATCGGTATCACCGACCACAACACCACCAAACATGGCAAACTGACCCGCGAATACGGCGCTCAAGCCGGAATTTTCGTGCTCACAGGCGCGGAAGTTACCACAAAGGAAGAAGCGCATTGTTTGGCTTTTTTCGCTTCGGATGAAGATTTGGACAACTTTGAAAATTACTTACAGGAAAATCTTCCCGACATCCTCAACGACGTCGATAAATTTGGTTATCAGGTGCAAATCGACCGCGAGCAAAACATTATCTACGAAGAACCAAAATTTCTGCCATCAGCCCTCAGCCAAACCATCGAACAAGTCGCCGAAAAAGTACACGCTTTGAATGGCTTGCTTATCCCCGCGCATATCGACCGCCCCAGATACAGCATCCCCAGCCAGTTGGGTTTTATCCCTTTCGATTTGAATACTGACGCCGTAGAAATATCCCACAATACCACCCGCGAAGTTTATCTGTCGAAGAATAAATACCTGAAACAAAAGACTTTTATTCAAAGTTCGGACGCTCATTATCTTCATCAGATAGGAAGCGCCACTTGTTGTTTCAATATCGAAACTCTTTCCTTTGAGGAGATTAGAATGGCGTTGCATCAAAAGGACGGACGGAGTGTCGTCATCTAGTAGTCCGTTCTTTAAATATCGTATTATAAAATAGATTATTATCTTTGCCGCTGAAAATTTTACAAAGTGTCAAAGATGCGCACAAGCCAAAAACCGAAACTTCAAATCAGTGATGACGATTTGAAAGTATTACAAAAAATATCAGTCAGCCGCACAGAGCCTCACCGTTCAGTAATTCGGGCTAACATTCTTTTAAAATATTATGAAGATAAGAGGATTTCACAAATAGTCAAA
Organism: Tannerella sp.; assembly: GCA_031260575.1. Taxonomy (GTDB): domain Bacteria; phylum Bacteroidota; class Bacteroidia; order Bacteroidales; family Tannerellaceae; genus Tannerella. Next base: position 1,160 of record JAIRJR010000356.1, on the reverse strand, counting down.
GAGATGAAAACCACCCGTCCTCTTGTTGAACGCACAATCAACAGGGCTCTTGCTTACGGAGTTATTCAAGGATTGAAAGACTTGCCGGGTCGGGGGGCTAAACCTGCCATTACCGACGACGCTAAAAGTTGGGTTTTATTTATTGCTTGCGGCAAACCGGCGAGTTATGGTTATTCGTATGAAACGTGGACATACCGGCTGTTAATCAAACACATTCGGGCTCATTGCCATGAAGCCGGTTTTGAATGTTTGCAAAAAATCAATAACGGTGTTTTAAACGGAATTTTATCCAAAGGTAATATTAAGCCTCACAAAATCAGTTATTATTTAGAACGCAGAGATGAGGAGTTTGAAGTAAAGATGGCTAATGTGTTACAGGTTTACAAAGAAATTGCACTCATCAATGACGGCGAAGTGGAAAAGCCAAATCAGGTAACCTTATCTTACGATGAAAAGCCCGGAATACAAGCCATAAAGAACATTGCTCCACAATTGCAACCGGTTCCGGGAAAACATCAAACTATCGGTAGAGACCATGAATACAAGCGTTTGGGAACAGTGTCACTGTTAGCCGGAATAGACCTGCATACCGGAAAAATAATCTCTATCGTAAGAGAGCGGCACAGAAGTTGCGAGTTCATTGAATTATTGACCGAAGTAGACAAAAATTATCCTGCTGATTGGAAAATAAGAATTATTTTGGACAACCATTCCGCGCACACTTCCAAAGAAACCACCAAATGGCTGCTTTCAAAACCGGGAAGATTTGAATTTGTTTTTACACCCAAACACGGTTCATGGCTTAACATGATTGAGATGTTCTTCAGTAAAATTGCCCGCTCGTTTTTAAGACACATCAGAGTTCAAACAAAGGATGAATTGATTGAAAGAATAAACAGGGGCATCGAAGAAATAAACGATGAACCGGTAATATTCAGGTGGAAGTATAAAATGGAAAAGGAGGAAGAAAAAGAAAATATAGTATGATATTACAAGAACGGACTACTAGTATGAGGTTTAGTAGAAATACTTTGAATTCCATAGTCGCCAACAGATACATTAAAATCTTCTTTCATAGAATATATTAACATTTCATCATCACTTCTGCCATACTACTATTATTGTAAATTGTTGCACTTTCTCTTGCCCGTGCAGTTACT
>JAIRJR010000140.1 GCA_031260575.1 Tannerella sp. | reverse complement strand
TAACTGATTTTTAATAAACTTTGAACGATAATATGTTGTTTCCTGAGATAGAATATCAACCCCTTCCCGTCATCAAACGCTTGCAAGAGGAAAAGTTAGCCGAAACCCTGGCTTATCTTGCGGAATACTCGCCTTTCTACGGGCAGATGTTCAAGGAACACCGGATTGACACCGGAAAAATCAGGCATCTCGAAGATTTACAAGATATCCCTTTTACGGATAAGCACGATTTACAAATCAGGAACAAAGAATTTCTCTGTGTCGACAGGCATAAAATTATTGATTATATTACGACCTCCGGCACATTGGGCGATCCGGTCACCTTTGCCATGACCGATTCCGATTTGGAGCGGTTAGCCTACAACGAACATATTTCGTTTTTATGCGCAGGGGTTCAACCCGGAGATGTATTCCAATTGATGACCACCATCGACAAGCGTTTCATGGCCGGTTTGGCTTATTTCCTGGGTTCAAGGAAGTTGGGTGCGGGGATCGTCCGTGTAGGCAATGGTATCCCTCAACTTCAATGGGATTCGATCCGGCGTATCAACCCCGATGCGATCATTGTTGTCCCTTCATTTATCTTGCGGATTATCCAATATGCCGAAGAACACGGCGTCGACTACCGGCAGTCGAGCGTGAAGAAAGCCATCTGTGTCGGCGAAAACATCCGCCAACAGGATTTTTCATTTAACCTGTTGGGGCAATGTATCCGCGATAAATGGGATATTGAGTTGTACTCGACTTATGCTTCGACAGAGATGGCGACCACATTTACAGAATGTCGCTACGGTTGCGGAGGACATCACCACCCCGAATTGATGATCTGCGAATTGATCGACGAAGCCGGCCGGCTTGTCCGGGAAGGCGAATCCGGCGAACTTGCGATCACCACATTGGGGGTCGAAGGTATGCCGTTGTTGCGTTTCAGGACCGGCGATATCGCCCGCTTCCATACCGAACCCTGTCTGTGCGGACGCACCACGATGCGAATCAGCCCGATCATCGGCCGGATGAACCATCTGGTTAAGTATAAAGGCACCACGCTCTATCCGCCGGCGATTTTCGATGTGCTTGACGGGGTTTCATATATCGAAAATTATGTTTTGGTGGTTAGCAACAACGAATTTGGAAACGATCATATCACCCTCAAAATCGGATTGTCCAAACAACCTGCTTTCGACGCGATCAAAGAACTGAAAGACCGTTTCAGGGCACGTATCCGTGTAGCTCCCGAAATAGAATTATGCTCTGTGGAGGCAATCAACAAGATCAGCCTGTCCGATATCAGCCGTAAACCCATCAAATTTATTGATAACCGAGTAAACAAATGATAAATACTTCTTTTGATGATATCCGCCCATACGTTGAGGAGGAGATAGCGCCTGCCATGCAACGGATTGCAGCGAGTGAATACTTACCGTTGCTGGCGCAATACATCTTCCCCGAAAAAGAGGTCGAAGAAGTGCGGAATATCGTCCGGCAAATTCGCACCACCCACGAGTTTCAGACGCAAGTCATGTATTATTTCAATCAAACTGTGATCAAAAAGTCGGCCGCTTCATTTACTTATAAAGGATTGGAATATTTAGACCCGGAAAAGAGCTACCTCTTCATCTCCAATCACCGCGACATCATGCTCGATTCGGCATTGATGCAATACATGCTTTATTGCAACGGTTTCAAGACAACGGAAATCACGTTCGGCGATAACCTGATGAGTTCGCAACTCATCATAGACATCGGGAAATCGAATAAAATGTTCAAGGTGGTACGTGGGGGAAATATGCGCGATTTTTACAGCAAATCCCTGCAACTATCCGAATATCTACGCCATACGATTATGGAAAAAAACGAATCCATTTGGATAGCGCAGCGTGGCGGACGTACCAAAGACGGGAATGACTCTACCGACCAGGGTATTATCAAGATGTTCTGTATGAGCGATGCACGCGATCCGGTACGCGCTGCGGGACGATTGAACATTGTCCCGGTAGCCATGTCCTACGAGATAGAACCATGTGAAATCCTGAAAACCCGCGAACTTTATCTCTCCCGAAACCATACGAATTATATCAAACAAATAGGAGAAGATCTGAACAGCATCCTGACCGGCATCACCCAACAGAAGGGACACATACATATATGTTTAGGCGAACCGATTCGATACGCCGAACTCGAGGCGATCGAATATAACCAGCCGAACGAATTTTATAAAGCGATCGCGAGCCTGATCGACCGCCGCATACACAAGAACTATAAGTTGTATAATAACAACTACATAGCTTATGATATCCGGTCGGGTACAGATATTTATGCCTCCAACTACACCGCCGAAGAAAAAACCGCATATACGGAAAGAATGGAACAAATGCTCCATTATATCGATGGCGATAGAGATGTCCTTACCTCAATCTTTCTGAGCATTTATGCGAATCCGGTTGTTAATTCTCAATAAAAAATTTTTTTTATTGAGAATTAACAACTACCTTTGCGCCTCGATTTATCGAAAACAACAAAAATACAGATATAAAAATGAAACGGACTTTCCAGCCCTCAAACCGAAAGAGAAAAAATACGCACGGATTTCGTTCCAGAATGGAGACGGCTAACGGACGTCGCGTACTTGCATCACGCCGTGCGAAAGGAAGAGCCAAATTAACTGTCTCTGACGAATATCCTAAATAAGGAGATACGGGATTCCTGTTTGCCATATTCCCGACAATGACGGAATAGACGAATTAACATAACTTTAGGCTATTAATTATAATGCGTATCGTAATCGCCGGTGCGGGTGAAGTAGGCTCGCATTTGGCAAAGATGTTAAGTCTCGAAAATCACGAAATTGTAATGATTGATTCGGACGATGATCGGTTGAAAAATCTTGCGGCAACAAATGATCTTTTAACCCTTCAAGGCGATGTGACCTCCAAAAAGTTCCTGATTGAAGCAGGCGTTGGCAAGGCAAATTTGTTTATTGCTGTCACCCCATCGGACGATACCAATATTGTTTCAGCCATTATGGCTAAAAATCTCGGCGCCAAACTCACCGTAGTGCGTATCAGCGACGAAGAAACAATCAATCGGGAAACACACGACACATTTGCAAGTTTAGGTATCGACTCGGTGGTGTACCCTGAAAAAATGGCAGCCCATGAAGTTACGAATACCCTACGCCAGTCCGGAGTATCTACGTTTGTCGATTTTTCGGGAGGAAAGCTTTCGATGTTGGCTGTGAGAATAAACAAGTACGCTCCCATTGTATATAAGACTCTGAAAGAAGCCGCCGGCATTATTGGGATTGAATATCGTGCCGTAGTGATCATGCGTGATAGCCAAACCATTCTTCCTTATGGCAATGAACGTTATGAGCCTGACGATATTGTACATATTGTGATTAATCCATACAATATCAAGAACATCATGCGATATTTCGGACAAAAACAGGAACAGATCAGCCAGGTGATCATTCTCGGAGGAAGCCATATCGGACGATTGATCGCCAAAGACCTCGGTAAGGATTATCATATCAAGCTTTTTGAGGCGAATCGCGACGAGGCTTACCGTTTGTCGGATACGCTCAACAATACTTTGGTGATTCATGGCGATGGCACCAAAGTGGATTTACTCTTAGAAGAAGGGCTTAAAAATACAGATGCTTTTATTGCTGTAACCGGTAAATCAGAAACGAATATTCTGGCTTGTCTGCTGGCAAAGAACGAAGGAGTGAAACACACAGTCGCCGAAATTGAAAATTTAGATTACATCAACCTTGCCGAACGGTTGGGTATAGATACCATCATTAACAAAAAACTGATTGCAGCAGGCCATATCTATCGTTTTACCTTGTCAAGAAGCGTGACGATGATGAAATATTTGGCAACCGCCAATGCCAAAGTCTTTGAATTTGTGGTATCGCAAAAATCGAAGATTATTCAAAAGCCTGTTTGCGAAATAAACTTTCCAAAAAATGCCATTATCGGTGGTTTGATCAGGGGAAAAGCCGGTTATGTAGCTACCGGCGACACATGGATACAACCGGGCGATCATGTTGTGGTCTTTGCCATGCCATTTGCCTTCGGTGAAGTCAGCCGTTTCTTTCAATAAACCGATTCCGACCAAAAGGTAAATGAATATCAGGTTTATATTAAACATATTGGGCGCTTTGTTATTGATCGAAAGCGGCCTGTTGGCGCTTCCGGCCATTGTAGCTTTGTTATACAGCGAACATGATCTGATCCCGATCTTGTATTCATCGGTCATCACCTTTGTGACCGGCGGATTATTTTGGCTATTCAACAAAAAATGCAAGAAAGAAATAGGCAAACGTGAAGGATTTATCATTGTAGGGGCGGTGTGGGTTGTTTTCGCTTTTTTCGGTGCGCTCCCATTCATTTTAAGCGGATATATACCATCCGTTACCGATGCATTTTTCGAAGCGATGTCGGGCTTTACCACTACCGGTGCAACCATCCTTAACGATATTGAAGCGCTCCCGCATGGTTTGCTCTTCTGGCGTGCATTCATGCACTTTACAGGTGGTATAGGGATATTGGTATTGGGTATTGCCATATTACCCATTTTCGGCGTTGGGAGTGTAAACCTCTATCGTGCAGAAAATTCGGTTTCCTTTTTGAGCGAAAAAATAAAACCGCGTGTCAAAGATTACGCCACGCTGATTTTCCGAATCTATTTGATCATTACGGTATTATGTATCTTGTTTTACCTTCCCGACATGGATTTTTTTGATGCGGTATGCCATGCTTTATCAACCACGGCAACAGGCGGTTTTTCCACAAAAAATGCAAGCCTTGCCGCATATTCAATTTATTCGCAATATGTGACCATCGTCTTTATGTTATTGGGTAGCACTTCATTCGTTTTATTTTTTCATGTATGGAAACGCGAATGGGTAAAGATCGCACAAAATGATGAATTTCGTTTCTACCTTTTGATGATCGTGGCGGCTTTCGTTTTCATTTGTGCCGGGCTATTGATTGATAACTATGGAGTTGAACAAGCCGTACGGGAAAGTCTATTCAATGTGGCGAGTGTCGTTTCTAACACAGGGTACACAATTCATGACTATATGTTATGGACGCCTCCCTTGTGGTTTATCATTTTTTTACTTACTTTTATCGGAGGATGTTCCGGATCAACTGCCGGAGGACTGAAAATAGTTCGCTTTCTGTTGTTATTCAGGATAATACCCGTTCAATTTAAAAAGATCATTCATCAAAATGCAATCATACAAGTGAAATTGAACGGACAAAATGTTTCGACAGAACGCATGTCGCGTACATTGGCGTTTTTTATGATTTTCCTTTGCTCTTATGTGCTGGGCGTTTTTATGCTGATGATTTTCGGAATGGATTTTACCTCTGCCGCCGGCGCCTCCATTGCCTGTCTCGCCAATTCTGGGTTGGGGCTTGACGGCATAGGACAGGCAAGTAATTTTGCCGGATTGTCGGACATCGCTAAATGGATTTGCACTTTCCTGATGCTAATCGGACGCCTCGAACTATATTCCGTATTGATACTTTTTTCACCCTCATTTTGGAAGAAACAGTGACATGGACATGGTAATTCAATGATTTATGAAAAATATTATTCAATTTTCCGTTTTATCTTTTGTATTTTTATTTTTAACCATCTACTCTATAACAGCACAGGATGATAACCGCTTATTCCTTGGCGCCGACCGGATGGATACAATCAAAGCCGTACTCAAAGACAAAAGAGTCGGTTTGGTGGTGAATCAGACATCCATCCTCTCAGTTGCACCCGTACATTTGATAGATACGCTATTGGCCCAGGGCATTCGTGTCACGAAAGTATTTGCTCCTGAGCATGGATTTCGCGGTACATTAGAACCCGGAACACATGTAGAGAGCGGTGTGGATTCGAAAACAGGCATCCCGATCGAATCGGCTTATGGAAACAATAACCGGCCTACTGAATCCCAACTGAATGGTATTGACGTACTTGTTTTTGATATTCAGGATGTGGGCACGCGTTTCTATACCTATATCAGTACGATGCATTACATGATGGATGCGTGTGCCGAATACGGCAAAGCGTTTGTCGTACTGGATCGTCCGAATCCCAACGACTATGTAGACGGCCCTATGCGGAAAGCCGGATTCGAATCGTTTGTCGGGGTCGACCCCATCCCGGTATTACATGGCCTGACTGTCGGCGAGTTGGCTCAAATGATTCATGGCGAGGGCTGGCTGAAATCCGAAGCCGAACCGTGTAATTTGACGGTTGTGAAAATGCTTAATTGGAAGCATGGCGATCCGTATACGCTTCCGGTCAGGCCTTCTCCCAATCTGCCCAACCCGCAAGCCATTCGGTTGTATCCTTCGCTCTGTTTTTTTGAAGGGCTTTATGTCAGTGTGGGCAGGGGAACTGAATTTCCATTTCAGATACTCGGTTGTCCGGATAAAAGGGGAGGATCGTTTACCTTTACACCGGTTGTTATGCCCGGATTCGATATCAACCCGATGCACAAAAACACATTATGTTATGGCATCGACCTGCGCGATGATCCCTTCGAAGGAGGTTTGTCGTTGCAATATGTGATCGACTTCTTTAACCGGCTTGGCAGGGATGATAAATTATTTTTTACCCGACCCAACTGGTTCGACCTGCTCGCCGGAAACAGTTCCCTTCGCAAGCAAATCGTCCAAGGTCTTTCCGAAGCCGAAATCCGTGCAAGCTGGCAACCAGACTTGAATCAATACAAAGCCATGAGAAAGAAGTATTTGTTGTATCCGGATTATGGATTACATAGCCATTAGATCGTATCCGCTTTCTTCGTAAAGCAAAATACATGAATAACGGAATCAGGTAAAGAAGCGAAACAGAAGACGGTCGCTATGGAAGTTTATTTCCTGCGGCCCGATATATTTCGTACCATTCCTGCCTGGTCAGCGGCAATTCCGATCCCTTGCAGCAATCTGCCGGTCTTTGTGCCTTGGTCGTTCCAACTGCGACTTTGGAATTGACTGTGGGGGGTGTGGTTGCGTTTTTCATACCGTATTGATTGTTTTTTTACTGCTATCAATGATAGGACCTTCCGCTGTGTCACAGGCCGCATAATGATGCGGCGTCACAAAAAGATGCTCCAATCCGGCAAATGACGGTTGGGCTTTTACCGTTACTGAATAACTGATTAATAGAATAATTGAATAGTTTTATCATTTGAAAAGGACAGTTCTTTTTTCCTGACAAATGCGACAATCAAATATCACAGAAAGAATTTGTTTGAGAAATTAGATGTTAGGCATATTTCAGAAGCCCTATCGTTGGTTGCCAACTCCAAAATGATTTGCAACATTGAATATCAAGTTGCATTGACTTCAAACTATTTTTGTGCAACGGCATTCTTATATGTGCTTTTGCATGTTTTTTGAAGATATTTTTTTGATATTACGTAATAAATGTTTATTTTTGCACGTAGAACAATAAAGAGAAAGAATTATGAATACAAAATTGACATTAAATGTAGACAAAATCGTTATTGAAGAAGCAAAGATTTATGCGAAAGAAAACAACATTAGTTTGTCTAAACTCTTTGAAAATTATATCAATGCAATATCAAGAACTTCATCAAAGACCGGCAAGGCAAGTCCATTGGTAAAAAGTTTGACCGGCATAATCCCTGACGAAAAAATAGATTTGAACAGTGCATATACTGATTATTTATCGAAAAAATATTCATGATATGGAAAAATTATTGATTGACACGAATATAATCATCGATTTGTTAGCGAAAAGAGCCGGTTTTTACCTGGATGCGCAACAAATATTTACTTCTGCCGAAAAGAAAAACATTGAGTTGAATATTTCCTCTTTGACTTTTGCCAATACATATTACATTTTATCAAGGTATTTAAACGCAACTGAAACGCGAAAAACCATGATTAAATTTAAAGCGTTAACGAATGTATTGCCGTTGGACGACAAAATAATCGAATTAGCCTTAGTATCGGATTACACTGATTTCGAAGATGCCATTCAATACTATACTGCTATTGAAAATCAATTAGATATAATTATTACACGAAATAAGAAAGATTTTAGAATGTCCGGGATTCCCGTACTCTCTCCGAAAGAATACATTGCATTACAAATTTTGTGATTTTCTACCTCAGCTTAACATTTCCTGAATCATGTATGCATAAAATATGTATATTTGCAAAATTTAAATGGTACGGATGATTAGATAATTTGCGATGAAAGCGACTAAAGTAATGATGCTGAGTATTGTCCTTTTGGGTTTTTCGTTTTGGATACAAGGTCAGACTGAGAGAACCGGAACAAAGGTCGATATCCTGACAAACAAAGGGACAATAACCGTTCTGTTGTATGACGAAACACCCATCCATCGGGATAATTTTGTGAAATTGGTCAAGGAAAATTATTACAATCATATCCGTTACCATCGTGTGATCAATAACTTTCTGATTCAGGTGGGCGACCCGAAAGCAAGAAGGGAAACAGAAAGTGAAGAAACGCATTATACGCCTGAACACAGAACGATTCCGGCTGAAATCATTCCGACAGCCTTTCATCGCCGGGGCGTATTGAATGCCGCACGAATGGGTGAAGACCAAAATCCATATTTGGAATCGTCGAGTACGCAATTTACCATTATACAGGGACGGATACATACGGATGCATCTCTGAACAGCGCCGATATCCGAATCGAAGGATTTTACAGAGCGCATTTACAGGCTATGTATGCATTGGAATTAAAAAACAGTGATCCGGAATTGGCGAAAGAAGAAAATAAGGACGCATTGCAAGCCCGGATCGATACGCTGATAGCCGAAAAGATGGAAGAGGTTGGCGACTCACTTAAGATTCCTGAAGCGCATCGCGCTGTATATAAGAGAATTGGAGGCACTCCTCATCTCGATTTTAACTATACGGTTTTTGGCGAAGTATTGGAAGGCATGGATGTGGTAGATGCCATAGCCGCCGTTCCGGTCGAAAGAGAACGCCCGATAGAAGAAGTATATATCATCCGGATGCAGTTGCATGAGTAATATTCGTATGCATAAAATACATGGTTTTACCAAATGAAGATCGTATTGCTTGTTGTAGGAAAATCGTCGGTTTCGCATTGGAATGATGCCCTGAATGCTTATCGGGAACGATTGCTGCATTATATCCCTTTCGAGTTGGTAGTCATCCCTGACGTGAAAAATGTTAAAAACAAAACCGAAGCGCAACAGAAAAATTTGGAAGGGGTTGCAATTTTAAAAGTGCTACAACCCAATGACTGCAGTGTGTTATTGGACGAACGGGGAGCGGAATTTTCTTCTGTTCAATTTGCTTTCTGGTTGGAAAAGAAAATCAATTCGTCGCCGAAGCGATTAGTCTTTATAGCGGGAGGGCCTTACGGATTGAGCGATGAGGTGTATCAAACTGTTCCGGAAAGGATTGCATTAAGTAAAATGACCTTTTCGCATCAGATGGTTCGTCCCATCTTTGTCGAACAACTCTACCGTGCCATGACCATCTTACGGAACGAACCGTATCATCATCAATAAATTGTAAGCAAA